>JAYVPE010000725.1:0-3141 GCA_043757575.1 Pirellula sp. | reverse complement strand
TGAACTTTGGCTTTACGATGCGGAATCGCTCGACGTTGGCTGTACATGGAAGCACGAATTAGAGGTTGGCTCATCCATTCCATCGCCTAAAAGTCTTTTTGTACTCTCGATGCAACCGAACCTGGTGCAATTGCGTGACGGTCGGCCTGCAATAGGGATCGTCGTTGCAGAACGCGATCATTTCGCGATGAAGTACATCGAATTTCCGATGCAACCGGTTCAAGAACCACTAGAAACATCCAAGTCCTGTCGGTTGCCTATCGACTATTTAACTGGAGGAAACTTTACAGTTTTCGATGTCGATAACGATGGAGTCGATGAATGGGTTATCGTGGATAGAAACGGACTTTCAGTGATGAGAGACGACGGTACTGAGATCTGGCATAAAGAGGGCATTTTTGGTTTCGCGCCGATCCAATGTTTCGTCGAATATGGCGTACGAAAGTTGTGTATAGCCAAAGAGGATACAGATCCGAAATCCGATGTTTTCGATGCAATGTCCGGCGAGTTTCTTGAATCCATTCATGACACTCCACTGCATATGAGTAGACTCGCTCTGAATCGACGAGAAATCCGTGGTAATAACTCCGAACGGCATACTGGTGTTCAAGTCGTACCCGATTTACGCCGGATTCGTGATTTGCCTTGGGTTCAAGACGCCCAGTATGTGAAGGGCCTTGTCCGATGGACGCTGGAAGAATTCTCTTGGTGGAGACTTTCAAAACTTATATTTGGAATCACCGCGATTGCCGCGATGGTCCGATGGCTACTGATAAGCCGAATTTCTATTCGCAAATTGTTGGTGCTTGCAACTGTGGTAGCCATCGTTTGCGAGATCTTAGTCGAGGACCTCCGTTCCGTCCAAATTGGAACTGGTGAACATTATGCGAGTACATTAGAAGCCATGCATGTTGCAATGACCTGTTTCATTGGAATTGTGGCCGTTTTGCTTCCGTTTACAGAATTAATTCAATCAAGGCTTCGCCGTCGAATAGCGGTTACGGTATATCTTGTGGTTGCAGGTCTGATGGCCGTGTTGAAGATTCGCAACGATTGGCAGGGCCAAATCGAGCTCACCTACCGTTGGGCAGGAGCAGTCGATCTGCTTTGGCTGGCATTGCTTCCCGCGGGATTCACTCTTGCAGCAATTCTCATGGTGTGGTTTGTCATTGCTAGATTGTTAGCGTTGGTGAAGTGGACTCGAAAGAGACCTCAAACAACGTAGCCACGCGCCCCAACGAAATAGAATGACCGTCTCTTGTTTGAAACGTTTTGATAAAATCGACGCTTGGATTTCAAGCTGCGCATTTCATAGATGTCAACTTTGAAATCCGAGGTTTGCGAGTGGCGTGCACCACTATTTTTGGAAATTTCTTTTGGGCCTACATTTTCTTGCTCGTGTTTCCGAGTTTTCGTATCGAAATAGCAGCACATGGTATTGAACTTGCCGAGGTCAAGAGCGAGAATTTTCATGATTACGAGTCCGTGAGGTATTTGATTCGAAAGAATCCGCTACTGTTCATATGAAAAAGACTTCGGCTGTTCGAACTCCATAACTTGGTGGCACCGAGAAGTTAAAATAACCGAGGAACCAAGCGATGGATCTAAGTCGCGGGTCCACCGCTCTCTGATGGAAAACAATAGTCCGCGACTAGATCATCGCGGGCGTTACTGCCTTTGAGGACTACGAATGAAGCTTCCGGTCGTGCGGGGAACAATCGACAGACGCATACTTGCGAACTACCGTATCGACCCAATTGTTATGGGTGCGGTATTGCCACAGCCATTTCGGCCCAAGATCGTCAACGGATTCGCGATTGGTGGCATTTGTCTAATACGACTCAAGTCGATCCGTCCTCATTTCTTCCCGTTCGGTTGGGGAATCGGATCGGAAAACGCAGCACATAGATTCGCTGTCGAGTGGGACGTTGGTAGCGAAATACGCGAGGGCGTGTACATTCCCCGAAGAGATACGAGTTCGATGCTGAACACACTTGTCGGCGGTCGCATTTTTCCTGGTGTTCATCATCATGCTTCTTTTGCCGTAAAAGAGTCAATGGAATCTCTTTCGATTGAATTGAACAGCGATGATGGCGAAACGCATGTTTCGATACGCGGCACGGTAACGGAGAATTTCCCAGAGACCTCTGTATTCAATTCATTGTCTGTCGCTTCTGAATTCTTCAAGCGTGGCTCGTTGGGCTATTCGGTAACGCACATCGACGGAAAATTTGATGGCATTGAGCTACGATGTCGCGACTGGAAAATGGAAACGCTCAACGTCGAAAAAATTGAGTCGAGCTATTTCGACGACAAATCGCGTTTCCCGGCAGATTCGATACAATTCGATTGTGCGCTGCTGATGCGTTCGATCGAGCATGAATTGCATGGTCGTGAGGATCTGTGCTGCTCGAAATCAAACAGGCCGTAACCAATGTTGGACCGAAGCCTCCGCCGGTCCGCTATCGAGCACGCCGCCTGGACCGCTACACACCAAAAATAGTTCGCCATCAATTTCGCCGCTGAGTCAGAGAAACCCTCTCAACTCAGAACTACCCGCATCAACTTCCACACACACCTTCGGCGAATGATTACAATGCCAAAGCAGTAACTTTAGTCACCATTCCGAGTCGAGCTTGCCAAAGCAGCCGTCTTTTTTGGTTAGAATATACGCTTGAATCGCAGTGCTATGCGACCTTATGCTAACTTCCAATTTGAATCGAATTTCCCTAAATGCCTACCCTTCGAGTCCACACTTTGCACGCTTCTGTTTTTAACTTGATTGTGCTATTAGTCTGCGTGTTCTCAATGCTGTTGCCAATAACCGCACTTTGCCAAAGCGACTTTCCAACGGTCTTTAATACGGAAGCTGCTGGGCAACATCCACCGACTGCAGCGGAAATGGTCAAACTGATTGAATTGCCAAAGGGATTCAACGCGACTTTGTTTGCTGGCGATCCGGATGTGCAGCAACCCATCTGCATGGACTTTGATGACCGCGGACGACTATGGGTGGCAGAGAACTACACTTACAGCGGAGGACCTTACGAAACCAAACTTCGCGACCGAATTGTGATCCTCGAAGACACGGATTTCGATGGCAAGCATGATACTCGCAAGGTTTTCTGGGACAAAGGATTC
>JAYVPE010000724.1:0-11754 GCA_043757575.1 Pirellula sp. | reverse complement strand
GACGAAACGCCAGAAGAGTTTATTCGGCGACTATTTCTGCGATTCCCAGAACAACAGGAACTCATTTCCAAATTGGGAATGCTTTATAACCGAATCGCATATGCAAGGGGTGCTGTTTCTCAAGCCGAACTCAAACCCATGACAGAGTTATGGCAGTGGCTTTCGAAGTCATCCGCCAAATAAACTGCCAACTCGCGATTCCTTGAGACAAAGATAACAAAGGCGACCGGCTATGAGCAGCATGATCTCGATCAGTCGTCTATCGGCAGGAAATAGACTGCGACGACTGGAGTAATGAAGACATCTGGCGGATTCAGAAGCAGCTTGCGGACCAGTTCGCGGGTCTCGCTCGATGTGAACGCATCTTGATAGGTACTGTACCGAACGGCCCACGGCTCCGGATGAGTTAAACCGCGAGACACGATCAATACCTCATGTGGCAATATGTCGGTATTAGACTGGATATCACGCGATTGCGATCCACCCAAACTTGCCAATTCTTTTCGCCGCAATGCGCGCCGAACGATCTTATCCGTAGCGGGCTCCACAATATCCCCCAGCCACAATCGCCCATGTCCGGAAAGCAGACCATACGTTTTTAGATTGCTACGTTGGTCAGATCCCTGTGTTTGTTCCCGTATCCACTTGCGAACGTAAAACAAGTCTTGCCCGTAATCGACATTACTGTCGTTCAGCGCAATAGGAACGCGATGCGATCCACCAAGAAACGGATTGATGTACGAAAAATAGTGTGGAAAGTTACATGAGTATTCCAAAGCCATTACCGCTACCAGCGCGTACGCGATGTGATCGGAAGCCCCGGTTTGCAATGGCTGATTTGAGAAGCTCGAAATACGAGGCACACCAGCGGCGAGTATCACGTACAACAAAGGACAGGCGGGGATAAAGTATCGAACATTCCAAACAAGATTGCATTGAGTCGACATGAACATCGCGAATACAAACAAGTACATCAACGAAAATCGTACGAGGGGGTCAAACGTCGCCGCGTCAGAGCAAGGCTTTCGTCGAATCCATTTAACACCAATTGCTAGGATTACTAATATCGTGGCACCCCAAACCGCTACCTGTTCTTTTATCGGATAGCCCACGAAAAAAAACCAATGGATCGCACCCGGTATCCGAGTTCCAAGAATGTATGCACCGCGAGGAAAATCCATATCCGCCAACTGCTGATCAACTCCCTCTAAGAAAGATTTGGGGAAAGGTGATGGCAACGATCTGACGATGCGTTTTACGGAAGCCTTCAGTGAGTTATCTTCGACTTTCACGTTCGTCCAAGATGAGAAAGACATACTCGTGAAGCTGTGCATTCCAATTGGCTTCCCAACCTCGTTAAATAAATATAGGGAATTCAGTGTCAGGCATGCAACCAAAGCATGGGCTATCCAGTTTCGACCCAAAATAAAACCAAACCGCGAACGAATCTTTACATTAGGCAGTGATTGAGCCGCAACCATTGAGTGCGACCAGGCCTTCGCTGCGCAAAGATGAACCAATAGCGGATAGAACAAATAGAGCGGCCCAAACGTAAACTTGGTTCCAATCGCCAATCCCCAAGCGAATCCAGAAAAAGCAAAACTGACAATTGACGGATCACGCCAAAGGCGAACCGTCATCCAGAGAATAAGGCACATTATGACGCCACTGGGGGCATCAGCCGACACCACCCAACCGTGTCCAAGCAACAGAGGAGAGGTACACCAAAAAACGATGCATAGCATCCTACGTGTGATGGCCCAGGACACAGTCGCCTGCCACAGCATCCACGATCCAAAGAGCAACATAGGAACACGAGCCGACCTTGCAAAAAACAAGATGAGTGGGTAGCGATCATGATTTAGCTCCATGACCTTGTCCCCAGTTTCAAACTCGGGCCGCGTTGAGTTTGAATAGAGTGACGACCGAATTAGTAGCGGTAAATCAACGTCCATTCCAATTGCGACGAGTGCAGTGATCCATTTATTTAGCGGCGGGTTCACCCTGAAGTAGCCTGCATCGGAATGTTGAGCCAGGATGACGCCGCTAGCAAAGTGCGCGGGTTCATCGAAAAGAGGCGAAGCATAGTAAGCCGAATAAAGCGTTGCGATTATGAGTGTCAAGTTCGCCAACACGATCAATAAATAATCACGATGTTGATTTATTCGGACAATCAGCCGAAACGCCTTAGCGTCCGGTTGTTTCGATTGGATTTCGATTTGTTGCATGTTTAGTACTTTACTCCAGCGGCCAGGACACATGCTACAACTAAACTACTTGGACGCAATCACCATATCCCTCCCCGTCGCCAAAATGAATACGCAAACAACCGACTCAGCACAGGCTGCGGACTCGTCGACGGTCCGCGCCAAGCACAAGTCCCGTCTATTAACGGACCTTGCCTTAAGCCTAGGCTTGGTTTTTATTTTCATGGGGGTTGCATACTGGAAAAGCATCGATCCTACTTCGTTACCATGGCTGAAACATGATTATCGAAGTCATCTTGGTGCCGAATACGATTGTATAGCACAGGCTATTCGACAGGGGCGTGGATTTAGCGATCCGTTTCAAATCGAAACGGGACCGACTACATGGATGCCACCCGTACTGCCGTATGTGATGGCTGGACTCTACTGGTTCCATGGTGACAATCGATCGATGGTCGTGGTTTGGATGGTTGCGCTACAAGGGGTCAGCACGTGGCTGGCAAGTTTTATCATGCTTCGCGCATCTCGGGGTCGAAGGCAAATGGTTGCTGGCGTCATCATCATTGTAGCTTTTTATTCAACCAACTTTTATCAACTCTTTCAGCAGACCCATGACACAGGACTGCTGCTTTTCGTAATAAGCCTTCTTTGGCTGGGACTGAGCAAACAGTCGGCACCATCACTACATCATCAGCCTTTACACCATCAGCCTCCACCCCATCAGCCGGAACGCGTTAGCGTCCGGTTTCCTTCTGTTTGCCTGAGTACCCATCGCAATCAGATTTTCTGGGGTGCTTGGGGAGCGTTTTGTACGCTTTGTAGCCCCGTGATTGGTGGAGCATGGTTCGTCCTAACTTTCTGGCCAGCGCGACCTCGGCAGAGAAAATGGCGCGAGCTCAACTGTTGGCTAGTAGTGTTTGGCGTGTGGACGCTCTTGATCTCACCATGGATGATTCGAAACTACGTTGAGTTTGGGAAATGGTTCCCAATCAAACCCAACGGCATGTACGAGCTCTGGCAATCGCACTGTAAGGACGAGGATGGCATATTGGATTCACAATCGGGCTCAGGGCATCCATGGTCAAGCGGCGGCGAGCAACGCGCTCGATACAAAGAGATTGGCGAAATAGCCTTTATCGCGGAGAAGGGAGCTGAGGTTCAAAAAAGTATCCGAGACAATCCATTGGGGCTATTGGAGCGAATCGTTAATCGAGGGATAGCAGCGTTGGTTTACTATACGCCGTTTTCGATGCTGGAAGAATATCATGCTGGGGGATGGCCGGTGTTTATGTCGCATTGCGTGCACCCACTTCCCTTCGTGGCCATCCTTGTAGTCGTATCGTTGGGTTCGATCCCCATCGAGCGAAACATTTTCATAACGATTGCCTTGTTCGGCCTGCTGTTGTTACCGTACATCTTGGTTTCTTACTACGACCGCTACGCAGCCATGCTGGTTGGTCTCAAGATGCTGTTAGTCCTATATGGCTGGGACGCATTGGTGTTGGCATTGTGCCCGCGCGAGATTCCAAATCACGTTCACGTTTAGTCTCGCCTGCGGTGCACCCCAGGTCGAGGCGGATGGCTTCAATTGGCATATCGAGCGGTAGCGGAACTCCTCAAGAGTTTCGAGCACGTCAACGAAATCCTTGACGGATTCCGCTACAAATTGAGCCTATCGACTTAGTTCAACACCATTCCGGGGCGTCGAGGATGCATCCTCGGTTCGAAGCCACGGTTAAAACGGCTCGGTGAGTGATAACAATTAAAAAAATAATCAGAAAACTTAAACCGTTGCCGCAACGAGACTTAGACTCACATTAGGGCGAATGTTTACACATTAGGCCGGTTCTAGGCGAGATTACGTCACGAAAATTTGAAAACCTAGTTGACGTGTATGTTTCAACCGGTACAATACTCAACAGTTCGGTTTTCACTCTGCGGCAGTAGGTATAAGCCAATGCAAGCCAATGCAAGCCAATGCATTGACTTTTTGACTGGGTTCGCAGTACTCGTTGCGATGCTGTTCTCGCTGGCGGCAGTTCTAAAGATCATCTCGTTTTTCCGTAAATTGAATGTCTCGTACGGCTCATTGGTTCTCTTTGATTTTCTGTTGTTTTCGTTGGGTATTTTAGAACTTCTCCTATCTGCATGTTTGTTTGCACAATATCGAGCCCGCCTCGTCAGGTTCATTTCGTTTGGATTCGCGATCTTCTTCTTGGTTTGGGATATTTCACAGCTTCTAATTGGTGGACGTAATGTAGATTGCGGTTGTTTTGGCGATGTCAAGGTTCCGATATTGCAGTCATTAGTTTTATCTGCAGTTTTGGTACTGTTATGTGCTGTACTAGTATTGGCCGGGTGGAAAACTTGTATGCAGCTGGATTATGGTTCGCTTTGGCGAAGGGGAGTTTGGAGTGTTACTGTCGCTTTAGTTTTGTTTTTAGCATCAATAATGGAGAAGGACCCGATTAGTTTTTCAGCAATTGCGGTTTCAATGCCCAAGGAGTCAAGTAGTGTTCAGCCGGATCGAATAAATGGATCGCTGTTTTTGTACAATAACACGAACCAACCGTTGGTGCTTGCAGGTGCTTCCACTGGATGTGGAGTCGTTTTGCAGGCTCAACTGCCCGTAACGCTTAAACCGCGATCGTATTTGGCAGTCCCCTGTGAATTAGCAGTCGTTCACGCGGGATCCTTTGTTGACATACGCCTTTACATTATTGGTGTCGGTATTTCAAGAACCACCGCACGGGTTCTTGTGAGATCGTGAATTATGGTGTCGATGTCGATGCCGATGGGTTGTTTTGCTTGATTGTTTGATGGCTTAATTGAAAGGAAACGGTGTAAGATGTTACGAATTGTGTTTTTTGCAATAGTGTTTGGAGTTGCCGCAAATGCGTTTGAGGAGGCTGTGATGGCGAACGCTGACAATGGTTCTTGCGATCTAACCATCACCAAATGTATTGACAATTGTAAAACGACGGGGAAATGTTCTTCCCCATCTAACTGCAATTGTCCCGTATGAGTTTGCCATTCCTGAGCAGCAATGGAGTTGCAGGATAGTGGGAATTGCCAGTTGGTAAGGCCTAGCGGCGAGCCGAGTCGCTAGGCTAGATGAGGGTCTTATTTTATGGTCGGAATAGGAGAGGTTTGTGAATCCAATTGGAAAACATTCTAGTTGCCAATTTCAAAATCAGCGACTTCCTGTTGCCGACAAATTACCGTGTGTGCAAATCGTTTTTGCAAATAGGCTTGGTTGTTCTTCTAACTCCAATCGTCTGCCCTAGTTTTTTAGCAAAATCGAGCGAGCTTACTGAAGTCTCGTCAGCAATCCGCGATATCGAGTCAAAAGGCATAATTGGTAGAGCGTCGTTCCGTCACTTCGAGGGTGCGACAATGATTGATGAAGCAGACTACAATTTTTCATTTTCTAGAAATCAGTTGAGATTGGAGATTGTAGAAACGAACAGGACATTTTTCTTTGTACGAAACGCTGACTATGGATTTTGGTTGAGTAGGGGAGAACGTAAGGATACATTTGTAGTCAACGAAATCGAACATGCTGGATTGAATTATAGACGGGCCGAAGGGTTTATGGGATACATCATCCCGCAATACTCAATTGGACCGCAAAGGTTGTCTTGGGCGATTGGTTCAAAGACGTTTAAAGTTGTGACGACCGGAATAGAATCGGACGGACTCGTCAAGATGTCATACGAATGCGATGAGATGTTTGCGGACGGTCGAACCCGTCCAAGAATTTCCATGTGGCTTGATAGTCAGTCGAATTTCTCCGTTCAACGTTACGAAGGTGCGATTAGAGTTAACAAAGAGAATGGCTGGTTTACAGGACAAGTTGAGTACGCACGTTCTAATGACAGTCGGACTATTCCTTCCAAAGTTACGATCCATTTTTTCGATTCGGAGAAAAAGGCGAAGAACCTTGGTTCCTACGTGATTGAATACACGAATTGGCGTTTTGACGAAGTTAGGGACGACGTATTTCGGCTCAAAGACTTTGGCTTGCCTGAGCCGATCTCCGGACATTTCCAATTGTCCAAGTACGGATTGTTGATTTTTTTAGTTATCTTCGCGATCGTTGTTTTGTTTTACAATCGAGCCAAGTATTCTCGTCGCGCCAGATAGGACCGGAGATTAGGCCAATTCATGCATCCAAAAGTGGGATTCCACGTTTCCATCATTGTACGGATGGTGGACGAGCGAAAAATCTTCGCACATGTATTGAAGCAATGGTCCAAATTCCGTTGCAATATACGCGAGCGAATTGTCGTCGATAGTAGCTCTGCAGACGTGATCACCGACAGACGTATCGAGAGATGCGTGTGTGCAACCGAAAGAACGTTTACTCAAATCGAGGAACGAACGGAAATCTGCAATAGTCCTTTGCGCCTCGGAGTTAGCTTCCGGCGATTGGATGATTGTTCAAGATGCGGATTAAGCATACAGACTGACAGACATCCCTCAAGCATAAAAGCATAAAAGAAGGGTATCAAGGATAAGCAATATGACATGTAATGACCCAATGCGTTTTTTCGTCGTTGGATCCCCTAGGTCTGGAACTACGTTACTTCAAGCGATGCTAAATCGACATCCTGATATCGTCGTCCCGCCCGAAACAAAGGTCTATTGCGATTTCGATGGGCGTTCTCGAACGCAGCAAGGAAGATGCGTAAATCGGCTTCGATCGGATTTTAGTCTGCCGACGGAATGGTGTTACCCTCCAAATGCAGAACAGTTGCTCGTCTCAGTCCAATCGCAATTCCTCAAGACAGTCGGTCGAGCTAATGCGAAATGGGTTGGCGAGAAAACGCCTGAACATACATCGCGACTGCGCCGTATCCGGGAAGATTTTCCCGAAGCACCTATCATTGCTGTTGTGCGAAATGGGTTTGATGTTGCTGCCAGCCTCACACATGTCCCCTGGATCCGCTGCGGCTACGGTTCCGGGGGGATTATTTGGAACTACTACATGAATCATGTCTGCCGTTCGTTCCAGCGCAAGCCGAACCATTTCTTGATTGTCACCTACGAAGAGTTATGTCGCGATCCAGTTTCCGTGCTGAACCAAATTTTTTCACTATTGAACGTTGATTCGCATTTTGCCGAATCGTGCTTGAGTCCAGATGCTGAAAAAGATCGTTTTTTGTTTCCCGCTCGGGAACTGGAGTGGAAAAGTCGCGCTCTGCAACCACTACAGCCCGCTCTAGTCGATGACCGCCATCTTTCGCAACGACACCAAAGTCAAATCCGAGTTGCCTGCGAGCCGATGCTAAAACAGTGGGGTTACATTCGCGACATTCAACCGATTTCAATTGGTGAACGATACTTCTGGAATGCAGTTAATGCGACGGAATGTGCGCGAACGGTAGCATCTCTCCCTCGCGGTCGACTTGCCAATGAAATTTCCATTCTTGTTCGGGGCAAATCAAAGAATCTGTTTTGTGGTCGGGATTGTACCAACGCGCTTGCAAACGGAGCAAACGACGGCATACCTAGTCCTTGCGATGCGGGAGTTGTCCATTGACCCCTCATACGTCAGTATCTGATTTTGTTGCAAGCGTCCTGTTTTCGTCGTGTGCGCTGATTGTATGGTGGATGAGTTACCGGGTCGCGTGGAAAATCGCGATGTTTGTTTGCCAAACGAATGGACACGCCACGGAGGGTTCCGGCACGGGGAGTTCCGGCACGGGGAGTTCCGATCGTGGTACAATATTTTCACCTCGGAGTCCTGCAATCTCGCAGCGAATAATGCTGCAGATCCTGATGGTTTGGGGAACACTTGTTTGCACCGCGTTCGTTCTTGGTTCCGTCGGCGTGCTTTCTGCATGGACTCTCAACGTTTGCATGGTTGCGATATGGGTTGCTGCCGGAACGCGGCTGACGAATTGGTCCGAAAGTGTGCTCGAGAATTCGGTTCAACGTGGGATATCTCAGATCGCATGGAATCATCGCTGCCTCGCCTTGTTTGGATCCATCGGTATTGCCCAAGTGGTCCAGATGGCGATCCTGACTTTACCCCACGATTGGGATACTCTCGCATATCACCTGCCCCTCGTGGATAGTTGGATTCAAACCGGGAGTGTGTGGAATCAACGATGTGCCTTTTGGTATGTGCCAGGGAATAGCGAACTTCTCGCATATTGGTTTTGTTCGCCATTCTCGGGAGACTACTGGGGACAGCTCAATAACGTTCTAGTCGTTATTCTATTGGTCACGGCTTTGATTGAGATCTTGAAGTGCTTACATATTGCAATGCTTTGTCAGATGGCTGCAGTGACGGGTGTTTTGGCTTGTACGCCAGTCCTAAGGCAGGTAGCTTCCGCTGAGAATGACATCGGAGTTGCAGCTCTTTTTTTGTCTTCAATATTTTTCGCGATGCAACTGCCAGGATGCGCGACCGCTGGTTCCATTTCGAAACTACATTTGAATGTTCTGATGCTAGCGCTGTCGCTTGGTCTTATGGCGGGTGTCAAATACTATGCCCTGGGTTACGTTGCAATTATTGCATTTATGGTTATGGTCGTGCTTTGGAGGCAATTTCCATTTCGATTGAGCCTTCAGATGAATTTAATTTTAGGATTGGGGCTCTTGATTCTGGGGGCTCCTTGGTACGTTCGCAACTGGATCGTAACCGGCTCTCCATTGTATCCGAAAGGGTTTCGGTTACTGGGAATCCCAGACGCATGGGAGTCTATCCGTCCCGATCTCGCTCAGACAACGCTCTTGCTCGGCAGCACCGTCGAAACAACCAGGATGTTGTTCTGGTCTTGGGTGGCTCAGGGGGGGCTCTTTTTACTTTTTGCAGTAGTGATGGTTGTTCCGCTAAGCATTGCTTCAGTTGTTTCGATGATCTGTACTGGCAAACATCGTACTTGGAGCGAATGGTCTCTTGGGACCACACAACCGCGAGCCATTCTTGTGGTCGCCTGTATTGGTGCATTGGGAGTTTATATTGTGACACCGAATGTCATCGAAACAGTTACGGGTACGAGGAACATGATGAAGCTGCAATACCACCCAGTCCGGTTCGGATTCGCGTTTGCATGTGTTGCGGCGATCATGCTCGCATTGTGGTTGCAGCAGGTTTTTAAGTGGGCGAGAGTGAAATCGAATGCACTTTTCCGGACAGCAGAGATTTCAACGATGTTACTCGCTTTGGGGGGGCTGGCCTGGATACTGCTCCCGCAGTATGGTTGGCGAAATCAAATTCATCCGGCCATCGCGCATGTCTGGTTGCATCCTTCGCTGGATATTCCAGCCATGGATTGGTTCCTGTTAACCGTTACTTGCTTTATCATGCTCGTCTTGCTGAGAGAAGTGTGGCTGTGGAATCGTCGTTTCGGGGTTCCTGTCGTTGTGGCGATTATTTTCTGCGGTACGACACCTTGGTTGGCAGGACATTGGCACAAGTCGTTCGACGGTCACTTTCAGACTCTCCTTAAAGACAATGTGAGCAAGGAATTAGATACGGTTGCAAAAGCTAGTGACCCAATTTGTGTCTGTGAGTATCGATACTATGGTATGATCGGATCGTACCGACAACCTTCGATCACACGTCCTTTGTTCACGCGTGAACGAGACGAATTTGTTTCCATGTTGGAACACGGCAAATTCGAGTTTGTGATCGTGTTGAAGAGCGATGAACATTGGCTTCGAGAATATGAGAATTGTTTGGAATGGCTGCGAGGATCGCCGGATCGTTTTGAGCAAATTGCTGAGACTGGTGATAAGGTACTCTTTAGGAGGATTCGCGATGTTCGCATGCATAAAGACGATCGATCCTAAGCGTTCGAAGGATTATCCTTGGATTCAACAAAAGGTTCCATTTGGTTTCTCGCTGATTGAACTGATGGTCGTGATTTCCATCATTTCGATACTGATTACTTTACTGTTGCCAGCGGTTCAAATGGCGAGAGAGTCTGCTCTAAGGATGTCGTGCAGCAACAACATGAAGCAGTTGGGCCTTGCGATGCAACAGCATGCGTCTGCCCAACGATACTTTCCCGGCAATAGATCAAAAGGGTGGCCAGCCGGGCTGTTGGGCGTATTCCATCTTGCCGTATGCGGAGCAGTCTGCCGCGTACCAGGAGGTGAATTTCCAAGCCAAGCAGCCGATGTTCCTGTGTCCGTCGCGTGCAAGACCGGCCCCACAAGTGCCAGTAGATGACTCGCGAGGTAGGTACGACGCAGCAGGGTGGGCTTGGAGCAAGACAGACTATGCAGGTAACCTACGTGTCACTCCGAACGCACCGTTGAGATTGCGATTGGCGTCGATTACAGATGGACTTTCGCAAACGTACCTGTTAGGCGAAAAAGCATTTGACCCAAATGTCCAAACATTGACTAGTTGGTATTGGGACGAGCCTATTTTTTCAGGTGGTTCCAAGGGAACAGCGCGAGCTGGATTACGGATTTCGGAAAATGGTCGAGGAATTGAATTTAAGGAAAACTGGGGATCCGCACATCCCCAGGGGGCTCAGTTCGGTCTTGCGGATGGGTCGGTCCATTTCATCGCCGCATCGATAGATTGGAAGGCCATGCGTGCGCTGTTGACTCCCGATGGTGGAGAAGTAGAAGGAAAGAAAACGGGAGTCACAGGATTCAAATTGCATTCGAATGCGACAGGCGACTTCAAGTTCTCGCTCGACTTCGAGTGCAAGAAATTGGAGAAAGCTAAAACAGGATGGGGGCAAGGGCTCATGATCCGAGTGATGACCGACGATCCGGCAACACCCGTGATGGCGTTTGGTTGTGTTGCGAATAAGCAGTTCGATCGTGGATGGGTTATTCGGATCAATCATTCCGGTGAAGTGCCCCAGGAGCGATTTGCAGGTCAATTCAATTTCGACAAGGGGACATGGACGATTCAGCGCGTTGGTTCGGAACTTACTCTGTCTATCGGCAAAAATTTAGAGTCGCTAGAAACAATTAAGAAAGTTAAGGGAACGGACGCGAGCCTCTCTGGAGTGCATGTTTGGTGTACGCGGCAAGCGTCCGGAAATAGCCCTGCTGAATATCTACTAAGACGAGTGCAATTCGAAGCCGATTCGTTGTTCGCGTACAAAGAGGCCCCATCCTCGTTTTGGAATTGGTGGACACTGACAGCGATTGTACTGGGAATAAATATTGCGGCGTTCGTTGGGATTTATTTTTATGGCAATCGTATGCGAAAGAAATAGAAACTGATCCATCCGGCACTCGATCCTTATCCCTGTTAATAATGAATATGAAACGATCGTCAGTTTGATAGAGCGATTGAAAACTTCCGGTTGCGAGATGAACGAATGGATCTTGATCGACGATGTCTATTCTAGTTGTCGCCGAACAGTTGTGGTGATCGGCGGGTTGTTAGGATGCCGAGCGTGGAGTAATCGTCGTAGTTCGCAACCCGCAGCGTAAGCGAGGGACCAGCAACAAAATCCCTCGCTTAGTGGGTAAGGAGGAGGCTGTTTGCCAGCCTCTT
The DNA here is from genome assembly GCA_043757575.1 of Pirellula sp. Classification (GTDB taxonomy): domain Bacteria; phylum Planctomycetota; class Planctomycetia; order Pirellulales; family Pirellulaceae; genus JBKCUI01. The sequence goes on along the minus strand of JAYVPE010000724.1, from coordinate 63 downwards.
CCTCCCCGTTGTCGCAATGGGGTCAGTTCCCCATATTTACCGCCGTGCATCTTTCTCGCAACG
>JAYVPE010000723.1:0-11756 GCA_043757575.1 Pirellula sp. | reverse complement strand
GCATGAGCGCTAGTTCACGCATCGATTCCGCACCCATTTTTGCTAACTCTGCACTGGATTGCGCAATCTCTGGACTATTTTCGACACCTTTAGATTGTTCTTCAAGCATGGCGAAGTGGTTTGCTATTTTTTCGAGTGCAGTGATGGCGCTCGATTCACGTCGAACCGCTTCGCTAAACTTCTCATTAGGTTCCGCAACAGTCTCGTTGGCTGCGACTAGGGCTTCATCAATTGCATCGTTCATCAACGGTAAAACAGCATCGAGCAATTTCAACGACCTGTCGCTATCGCGGGCGGCATCCAATTCTGCTTTCTCCAACAAGTCTTGCTTGTTCGCCAACTCTATCAATGCGTCCTGTAATTGAGAAGTCCTAGATTCGCTCCTTTCGCGTTCGAGCTGTATAAGGTCCGGCGAAGGAATGGAGTGCTCCCTTTTTCCATCGTACTTCTCTTTTGCCGAAGACTCGCTTTTCGGATTCAGTTGTTCAGTAAGTTGCTTCAGTTTGTCGGTTGCTTTTGCTGCTTGTTTAGCAAGCTCGGAAACAGTTGGCGAATACTTTGCTAAGGTCGCCCGTGCGTCGTCCAGAATTGGCTTCGCGTCGCGATCGGCCTCAGCCCAAAGCAAAAGGAGGGAACGGATTTCGTCGGCACTCGATACTAGATTGGTATTGTTCGCCTCGCGTCGCGGATTAAGTTTATTACTGATTTTTTGTGATTGATGGGACCAACGCAACGCATTGAATTTATCTGCGACCTTGATTGGATATCCGGCTTCCCGCATCCATTGGTTGGCAACCTCCAACCGAAAATTGACGCTGTCCCATTGTTTGGGATTGATCAATTGTGCCTCGAGTGATTTCCACTCGTACTGTTCGATTGGTAACAGCGATTGGACTAGCATACGAGCTTGTACTGTCTCGTGAGCTGACTCCAGAATACGATAAGCTTTGGCGATCGATTGGGCATCCGTAAAGTGCGAACTGGCATTCGCGGGTTCGGCAACCCAGCGTTCGAGAACACGTGTCCATGCTCGATATGCCATGCCCATGTCACTTGCATACATCGAGTCAGTAAAAGACCTTCTCTGATGCATATCCCGATGATCCAACATTTGGGCTATTGCGGAGAGCAGTGGCCCGGTCACTTCGCCCATAAGTGTCTCGTTTCGGGACAGCCAGTCGTCGGTGGCAAGTGATTTGTCCTTGTTCACTTCGATTCGCCGATTATGCCTATCGGCGAATCGTTCAAAAATCGGCCAGAGCGAACCGCTTCGCGTTAACAATTCCTTTCGACCGTTTATGGCATCCCAAGTAAGATTGCCATGCAGGTTAAAGGCCCAACGCACATTCTTTAATTCGGAAGCACTTCGGTCGATCCGATTTCGCAACAGATTTGTGGCTTGTTGGCTTTGTTCTTGCTCGGCTAAATCCTGAGTTTCCATTCGATTTTGATCTATCCAGTGGTACAGCTCCGCGAGTTTATTCTTAAAGTCTGGAATTAAGTTAGGTTCCATGTCCGTTGCGAGCTTGACGATCGCATCCATGTACTGCTGGGCGATCTGTTGGGATCTGGATAGGACTATGAAATCAGCGATTGGTTTTCGATTTAAGACGCTCTGCTTGTGTTCGAGCAGTTTCGTAAGGTCGTAGGTAAGCGATGCTTGCAGTTCAAGGCCAACGAACTGCCGATAAATTTCGAAGCCCCTCTTAGAATTGTCGCAGGCCGAATCATAGGACTGGAGCAGCCGAATAGTTTTTTGCTCAAAGTCTTTTTGATGCCAAGCAGCCGACTGGGCGTCTAACAGGGCATTGGAAATCGATTGCGGCAGGGATGCATCTATACAGAAACGCATCGTAGAAAGCCACTCTTTCTCGATCCTAGTAACCAACCGGGCTACAAGCTCTACTTCGGCTTGATCAACACAGCGGCCAAGTTCCTTCATGATCTGCTCAGCAGCGGTTTGCGTAGATTGAGCCGCCTTGGTACTTTCCGTAATCATTGAACGGATTTCGTCGATCAGTTTGGCACGATGGTCCATCGGCAAGTTAAAATCTTTGAGCTTTTCCATTTGAGGTCGCAACTGAGCGCGCGATTTATTTAATGAGACCGAAAGTGCCTCGAGCATCGGAACAAGTTCGCTACGGCGGTACAAGCCCTTATGACGATCTCGATCGAATCCGATTGTGGCCAGGCTGAACTGGAGGATGGGCGAATGGGCCGTATTTCCCTTGCGATCGATAGCGGTCACTCGCGTCGCAATCGAGTCACCGCTGCTCGCAGCGAGACCAATCAGATCCCAAGTCCAATCCGCTCGAGCACTGAAAGGCTGAGTCAAAGCATTCTCGTTTCGCAAAGTCGATTCGGAAATAGCCACGTTGGAATGAGCAAGCTCCGGCTGAACCGGCAACCAAATTCCTCGATTGATAGACATTTCATAAAATAGCTTCTCAATGGGCAGATTGTCGGAAACGATAGCGGACAGGCTTATGATCTCGTTAGGAGCAACAATGAACGCTTGATTTGGCTTAGGGGACTCGTTCCAAATCGTTCTATCGTTTGTTAACCATGATACCAAGGGAGGTGAATCCTCTAGGGCATCGATCCTGTATCGTGGACTATACAGATTCTCAATCTGCTTCCCCTGATACTCCGACTCTGAAATCAATCGCACCTGATATGTAGCATCCTCCTCGACACGCAATTCAGACGCATAACGTTGTATGGCTTTTGGCACCAGCGGTAGCGATGCGCTTGGCAGGACCGGTCGAAGTGCGATGATTTCCTTTCGTCCTGAGTCGTTGAGTTCCACTGCGATACTGGCTTGTGACATCGTTTGGTTTACATCGATATCCAATTGGACGCGACTTCCCTTGAGGACACGCAAGTCGCCACGCGGCTCAGACGTTGAAACTGCTGGGCTGAGAGAATACAACGGTGGTTCGACTGTACTATGAAAGGCAAGTACTTTGGGGAGCGAAATCGAATTTGGCTCAAGGAGCTTGTATTGATTATTCGATAGTTGATGGAAAGAGACAAACGGGATCATCGCCCGAGCCAATCGCTCTGCGAACTTTGCACCGGGTATGCAACTCGCTACTAAAAATACCGCAAGCATTCCTGCCACAGAAAGCAGTCCTTTTGAGATAGTCCACAACGGCAAAAGTGTATCGATCTCCAGTCCATTTAACTCGTGTGCAACATTACGCTCTATCGCATCAACGAAAATAGGGGAACCGGATCGCGTCGTACCGTCCGGACGCCGCAATTCAACCGTTGCCAATAGACTCTCGCGCAGATTTGGACGCGATTGTTCGACAAACCTAGCAATGCTTTCTAAGCTTGGTGGAAAGAAGATACCTTTTAGTCCAAGTCGCCACGCGGAGACCAATGTAATTACGTACAGTGAACAAGTCAGTAGCCACCGCCATGTTTCGGGTAGCTGATTTGCCCAATCGACTCCAACGAGGATAGCGACCCCGCAAAGCAACGTGACCAAAGCCATGGAGCATCCGCGAATTGCTCGCAAAAGTGAATGACGATTCGAAAAGCTCCCAAGAAATCTTGAGACGGTTTCGCTCGGTGTTCGCGATGGACGGAGTGGGTTTGCGAGGGTGGTTGGTGGTGACTGGCTCATCAAACTAATCCTGCACGCTTCCTAAGGTGCCATTCGAAAGCTAGGAGTCCGACTATTGTTGCAAACCATGGATAGCTTTGCCACAGCAGGGTCTGGGATTCGATAATTTTACCTGTCCGATATTGCTTGAGTTTTTCTGAAATGGTCGAAGCCTCATTTAGAAATGCGAATTCTCCGCCGGATAACAATGCAGCTTGCCGTAGTGACTCTTCATTACAGGCAAGAGATTGCATTTCGATATCCACCGGAGCCTGAACCACGAACTCCGTCTGGAGAGGTAACGCATCCGCAGGGATACCAACCACTTCCAATCGAACCCTATAGCTACCCTCTGGCATCGGTCCAAAAGTTGTCCTGTAAAAACCACGGGCGTCCGGCTCTTGATTGAGAGGGATCGACGAATGACGCTCGCCATCGCGTTCCAAAATCACTTGCACAGATGCATTCTCGAGGGGTTGTGCGTCATCTTGCTTGAGTTTGGCGCGGACTGTGATCAAATCGCTGTTGGAATAGATTCTCATTCCCGAATCGAGGGATGCAAACGCATCATTAATCGCAAACGGGGCTCGCATCGCCCAAGTTGCAATCTGGTTCCAAAACCGCTGATGGTACAAGTCCGCAACATTGAATCTCCAGCGCCATGTTTCATCGGCTGCGAAATACATTACCCGCCCCTGTCCGAAAAGTTTGGTGGCGACCAGCGGTCGCGGCGATTTGCTTTCGATCGTTCCAAGCAGTTCAACCATGGTTTCGGCACCAGGCACTATCTCGAAAGTGCGAACAGATTTCGGAATACGCAGTTGCGACCAGATCTGGTCGTTTTGCAAATCGGTTGTACCAAGCTGAAAGGCAGGCTGATTCCTTGCAGACGGCGTAAGTCGCATCGACTGGACCGTGTCTATCTTTGACGAGTCGATTGCGCGAACGGGTAGCAAGTTCGACAGGACAGATACTACTGCCAAATTTTCTCTATCACGGTTACTATCAATGACGATAAGTCCACCGCCACTGAAGCCGACAAAATCGGATATCCAAGTCTGCTGCTCCTCGCTGAATTCACGAATCGTCTCGAGTGTTACCAGGATTAAATCGAATCCAAAGAGCTTGGCCCTTGAATTTGGAAAAAACTCCTGTGCAAACGCTGTCCGACCGATCGATACAGTCGACTCCCATGTTGGATCGCGTTCCATTGCGTTTTTGATATACCTTATTTCCCAGCCACCTCGACGATCAAGTATCAATACGTGATTTTTTCGATCGACGCCCCACAACGAAGAACCAAACGCGTTGTTCTCGAGGCTTACTTCTGCTGCGTTGCACTTAATAGAGAACTGGAGATCGATGGGAACCAACGTCAAATCACTTCCACTTAACAATCGCTTTTTCGAGTCGTCCACAAGTTGTTCTGCTGGGATGTCAAATTCGATGCGTCTTTGTCCTTGGTCGATCGACTCCAAAAGCTTCGAGAAGACATTTTGCCCGAAGTGTGTGATGTCAATTTGGTACGTGGTCCCCACCTTCATCCTCTCTTTGACCACGATTGAGCCTCGCACGCGATCGGTGCGATAAACCCTTTGCGAATGTTCTACCTGAACGATCCCGAGGTCTGCGGGTTCAAAAGAACTCCCAACCCCAATCGTAAAAATGGGTACTCTTTCGCTTACGAGGCGTGATGTTGCCTCTGAAATGCTCATGCCCGCATTGCTTTGGCCATCGGAGATCAAAACAACGGCCGCAAACGCATCCGCACCTGCGCGTTTTGCAAAGTCGGAATCCCTAGTTTCTTTGCCGGACGTGGAATCCCCATTCTGACTAATCGTTCTCGATAAAAACTCGCCAATTGGCGAATTCGTTCCTTTAGGTGCAATGGATTCAGCCTTCGGCAATGGACCGTTCGCCTGCGAGTCCCAAAGGTACGTATCGCGGTTTGTGTCATAAGACGCAACCAATTCGACTCGATGGAACTGTTTCAGTTCGTTGAGCCAACCTTGCGTCTTTCGTGAATTTTCATCGCTTCCGATAAGCCAGTGAAGCGATCGATTCAATCGTGTGTCTCGCGCGTCATCGACCATTGACATGCTTTTGGAGACGTCCAACAGCACGCGAATCCGGCTTAGTTGTCCTTGAATGCTCCGGTGATAGAGCGTTGGCCCAGCGAGCATGAACAAGATAAGGAAGAATGCAAAGCCGCGGAGAGTTGGCAGCAACCATCGCATAGGATTTGGTAGATGGCGAGACTCTCGCCAATACCAACGAGCAATACAAAACCAACCCGCAATTCCTGTCAACAAAATGAGCCACCAAGGCCATGATCCAGAAAATTGAACCGCTGTCATGTCACTGTTCCTTGGGCGACCTGCGGAATCGCAGAGCCTGCTCTCGTCTTCAACCTCGGTGATAGGCTTTGCTCGATCGCCATTTCGGCAAGGAAGCAAATTACAAGCGCTGTCCAGACCCAAGTCCAAATTTCACGCCCGTGCCAGTCCGTGTGCGATAGGTCGAGTAACTCCCGTGAACTAGCTGAAACCGTTGCATTGAAGGAATTCGCGAGCTTGGCCAATTCTTCAGAAGACAAGTAACTTAACTGGGATTCTCTGCCGGACAGCAAATCTTTGCTGTTCACACATGCGATCATCGAGTCCGGGTTAGAGCCTTGCTCATCTTCTTTTAGCGACACATTTTGTTGGCTTTCAACCAGTCTAGTGATATAGGTTCCTAAAAGCCGAGTTTCGCCAAATCTAAAAATCCGATCATCGGCCAACTGCACGTTAACTACCTTGCCATCCGGCTTAGTGACACGGACCTCTTTTATTTCCTCGTCAGCTTTGAGTGCCAGCTCAGGCAACGGTCGTGTCCAAACGTCACCAGCGCGCAAACTGGTTTCAGGCGGAATTGCGTTGCAAGCGAAGGCTGCAAGTTTTTGAATTAGTGGGACATAGATCGAACGCGTCGGCAAATTGGAATCGCCATCATCGCATGCGGTACTAATCCATAGACAGCGCCCATTTCCAATTCTCGCCTCCAATATCCAAGCTTCGTCGTCTTCGAATCGCACGGCGACCGAAGCGTCGGAAGCATTCGTCAAGGACATTGGATCCAGTGAGATTGGTGTTCGATGTTCGAACCGGACGCTTGCCAATGATGCCACACTTGCAGGCGACAATTCCCGAATGGGGGCGAATTCGATTTGCTGCATCTTGACTCGAGCACCAGCGCCCAAAATATCTTCCCCCATCGATGACTTCCCTTCGGAATTGACCGCCGAGTTTGTCTGAACCTTTGTGCGCGTTTGAAAATTTGCGATGCGCAATCCGTGGTTGGCTAAAGTTGGCCAAGCTTGATAGTGTTCCGTCCGAACCTTGTCTCCCAAAAATACAATAAGGCCGTTTCCTCGATCGACATAGTCATGTAACCATGTTTGCTGAACATCGGTCACCTCCCTGACATTGCATAGACAAACCGTTCGATATTTCGAAAGTAGTGATTCACTTAACTCGTGTTGCTGGATTGTTTTTGAATTAAAGACATCTCCCTTTTCACCAGTTAATAGTGAAAAAGGGGAAAGGGCCAATCGTAAAAAATCGGTTTCGCTTTGCATGGCTTCTCTTCGCCGATCACCATCCACAAGTAAAATCGGAATCGGTTCTTGAACGACTACGGCGGTCGAAAGACTATTGTCCGCGATCAAGTCATCGTCTCGAAGAATTTGAACTCGGAGCACATGATCACCTGCAAGCTTTGAGGACCAGTGAGAACGTATCACTGCCGTCGACGCTTCTGCAATGGAAATTTCTTGTCGTTCGATTTCAATTCCGTTTACAAACACAGCGACAAGAACTGAATCGCACTTTGCGGTCCCGTGATTCCCAATCGTTGTGGAAATAAAAGAATCGCGATCTACGGCAATCAAACTTGGCGAGACATCGATCGATTCAACGGAAAGATTGGAATGCGGAGATGATGTGTGGGATTCACTAGCCGGGCCGACACTCACGAACGAAAGTTGAGGGCGAACCGATTGGTTTGCGATCCGTTCTGTCATGTCGGATATCTTACTTTCCATCAAGTTCGACCATTCGTGTTTTTGGAAATCAGAAATGAGAACTAATTGTCTTCTGGGATGAGGGCTACTTGCGAGCCATTGAAGAGAAAGGCGGATTGATTCTTCCAATCCAAATTCGCCTGCAGGAAAGGATCGTTCGCCGACCTCTTTGAGTTTTAAAACTAGATCGTCGGGAACTTGTCCAAATAAGGCTTCAGGTGTGGAACCGCCGAAAAGTACCATTGCATTGCTGCCCGACGGAAGCTCTTTGAGAATGTCCGCTGCGGATTGGCATGCTACCGAAAAATGCGTCGGATTTAAACCGTTGCCCTGTTTTTGGTCGGCTGCGAACATCGACATCGAATCGTCCAAGATAATAGCGATCGACAACGCGGATTGACCATCAGCAGACAAAAAGGATTGTAAGAGCGGCCTAGCCATGGCTATCGCCAGAAGAACTGGCAACGCGCATCGAAGTAACAACAATAGAATCTGTTGCCACTGCAAACGGCGCGAGTTCAAAATGCGAGACGACTGCAACAAGTGCATCGCGCCCCAGTTGATTGTCTGGTAACGGCTGCGATGTAGCAAATGAATGATCAAAGGGATTGTAAATGCTGCCGCACCGAAGGCAAGCAATCCATTTAGAAGCGTCATGCCCGGTTCCTTCGCATGGCGATGTAGTTGGAGAGCACTAAGCTATAGGATTCTGATGAGCAAACGGAAATGAGATCCACTCGATTCTTCAAGCAACCTTGTTGTAATGCACGCCGGAACTCTCGAAGATTTTCCAGATAAATGGAACGAAGGCTAGTTGGGTCTACTAGAACTTGGTCGCTAGACAGCTCCAGCGAACGGAACATGGTTCGAGTCTGAAAAGGAAAATCGAGTTCATCATCATCCCAAATTTGAAAAACGACAATCTCTTGGTAGTTACTTCTCAACAAAGCCAACGACTTGACAATCTCGTGCGCGTCGCCGAAGCAATCGGAAATGATAAATATTAGACCACGTCGTTTGCACCGATTGAGGAGGCTTTGCAAAACAACACTCAAGTCCGTCTCATTGCCAGGTCTTGAATTAATCATGGCTTCGAAGAGCGTTTGCAAATGATTAGGCCGGCTACGTGGCGGAATATAAGTTCGAATCTTAGAGTCAAACGTGGCCAGTCCAACGGCATCTTGTTGATTGACAAGCATGTAGGAGAGGCAGGCCGCTAATCGAACTGCAAACTCATGTTTGGAGATCCCGTTGGAACGGGATCCGGAATATTGCATCGAGCCACTTTGGTCGATTACGATCGTGCAACGCAGGTTTGTCTCATCCTCGTACTGGCGAATGTAAAGTCGATCCGTTTTACCAAACAGTTTCCAATCGATGGACCGTGTTTCGTCGCCTGGAACATAGGGGCGATGCTCCTTGAACTCAATACTCGTGCCGACATGATTCGATCGATGCAGGCCGCCGCTCACCCCTTCGACAACCCCTCTCGCCAGCAGATGCAATTGCGAAACACGTGAGAGGTCTGGTGCTGACAACCAACGCAACAAGGGTGCATTCACGTTGATACGATCTATGTGGAGGCGACTTTGGGAGAGTTGGCTTTCCGTCGGGGAAGCTCTTTTAACAAACGCGTGATGATTGTATCGGCGTCGATGCCTTCGGCTTGGGCGCTGAAGGTGGGCACAATACGATGCCGCAGGACGGGTGCCGCTAGCGACTCGACATCTTCTGTAGTGACATGCAACCGACCGTAAAGTAAAGCTCGGGCTTTGCTCGCCATGACAATCTGTTGGCATGCTCGAGGTCCAGGTCCCCATTGCACGAGTTGAGGCACCCACTTGGGAGCATCTGATTCTTTGGGTCTTAAGGCTCGAACCACATCGAGGACGAATTGCTTGGCATGTTCTGGAAGCGGCACTAACCGCACGATTTGCTGGAAACGAATTAGTTCCGGACCTGTGACGACCGGTGTGATGTGACCGACGCCAGAACCAGTTGTGCGTTCGATGATCTCTCCCTCCTGTTCGCGGGTCGGGTAATCGACCATGGTTTGAAACAAGAACCGATCGCGCTGGGCTTCGGGTAGAGCGTAGGTTCCTTCTTGCTCGATAGGGTTCTGGGTTGCGAGGACAAAAAATGGTTCGGACAGTTTGTATGTTTTGCCGCCAACAGTAACCGAATGCTCCTGCATGGCTTCTAGCAGTGCGGCTTGAGTCTTGGGCGGCGTGCGATTGATTTCGTCTGCAAGGAGTATTTGCGTGAAAACCGGTCCCTTTGCAAAAGCAAGGTGTCGGCTACCGGTTTCCGATTGCTGAATGATATCGGTACCAGTGATGTCCGCTGGCATGAGGTCAGGTGTGAATTGAATGCGATGAAATTGCAAATCCATGGCTTGGGCAAGCGACCGGACCATCAGGGTCTTGGCTAATCCCGGGACCCCTTCGAGCAAGCAATGGCCGCCAGCAAGGATTGCAATCAGGAGCTGCTCGACAGTCTTGTCTTGGCCAACGATGACCTTGCCAATTTGAAGGCGTATTTTTTGAAATGTTTCTTGAAGCTTATTAGCTTGCTGCAAATCGTCATGGTTTGAGGGCGAAACAGGCTGATTCATGAAACCAAATTTTAAAGGTGGGCTGGCAATATCATGGGATGCGTGGCAGTGGAACATTCATTGTAACCTTTTCGCTCGAGAGCTCGGTAGAATTGATCTTCGCAAAGTGAAATTCCCAAGATCACATCTCCGTTAACGAATGGGAGGTAGTAAAGTGATCGTTGCATGGCCCCAGGGGCCGTGTTATTCATCCGGGGCCGAGTTATTCATCGGGCCGAGTTATTCATCCGAGAAACCCCAGCTATTTTTAGTGTTTTGCTCGAGAAAAGTATGGAAGTCCGATTAAAGCACTAACGCATTCAAACGAAAGAAACGAGGCAAAACCAGATGAGCGGCCAAGGCTCCACCGGAAATGTTATTTCCGCGATCGCTAGTTTTATTTATCCAGGCTTGGGGCAACTATGCCAAGGTCGTATTATGGCTGCGGCGGTTTTCTTTTTCACTGCGACCATTCTTTGGTTCTTTCTGCTCGGTTGGATCATGCACATTTGGGCAACCGTAGATGCAGCGCGCTATCGCTCGCCTTATTTTGCTTAACCGAAACGACGATTAAAAGGGAGATACCATCGGAGTTCAATACTTAATCCAATAAAAGGATATCATTCTCTCGCATTTCTTTAAGTTTGTTCCATATTTCGGTATTGTGGCTGTATCGTTTTTAGCGAGGTATTCCGATGCACATTTCAAGATCTGTTTTTTTACTTTTTGTGATCTCTTCTTTCTGTGGTTGTGGCGTCTTCCGCGGTATCGAGCAATGGAAATGCGATAAGCTAGGAATGTGCTATTTCGGGACTACCCCTTCGAATTATTATGGCGGTCTTCGGCCTTCTGCTCCCCAGCCAAGAAATGCTTTTCCCACACAAGGTCTTGTTATGCCAGCGATGACTTCTGGCTGTTCTCAATGTCAGAAATAAGGCGAAATTGCCTGTGAACAAGTCATTTACCTCGGCGATGATCTCCCTGAGGTATGCCTTTTCCTTTTCCTGGACCATTCCGCTTCCGACTTCGGTCATCGGAGGCAGTTTTGGATACTCGGTATCCCCCAACGCTCATTCAATCCAAAATCCCTCCTTTTCCCAGAACTGGAATTCAGTCATGGAACGCGTCGATGATCCTGTGAGGGGCGACTCAACCAGTGAGCAGTCTGAGCTCCAGGCTATCTAACGCATGTCGAACCTGTTCGAAGTACTTGGCATAGGGCCAACTTGCTGCCACCTTGATGAGCATCATACGTCATGTGTTGGCATGACATTCTCCAATCGGATCCTCGCGGCGACGTTTGTGATGTTGCTGACGCTTGGCGTGTTGTGATCTTGCTTCCACAGGCAATTCAGTCGCGACAGGAATCTCGAATATGTCCTTTGCCGCTTCACGTCGAAAACAAACAAGCATGTTGGCTGCGATCGTATGCGTTTCTGTGATCATTTGAAATCCCTTTTTAGTTAACCGCAGAGGTCGCGGAGGGA
>JAYVPE010000722.1:0-3151 GCA_043757575.1 Pirellula sp. | reverse complement strand
GGCTGCGTCCTAACATTACGATCCGAGAGGAAAACGGTACCGCAGCTCTCGAAGTGATGAGTCGTTTCGCCGCCAATCCCAAGTGGTTAATCTACCTGCCACCGACAATGTCTCCGTGCGAGACCAGTAACGAAACCGGATACCTTGAATATCCGACACAAGCGTTTGACTATTTCCGGGGTCAAGGCGTCTCGCAAGTCATCTGCGAAGAAAAGCACATGGGATCGCGGGCGGTCGTCGTCGTTTGCAAGGACGCCAACACTGCTCGTGAGCGGTTCGGTGTCGCCGAAGGTGAATCCGGTATCGTTTACACTCGTACGGGCCGAAGATTCTTCAACGACCCTGACCTTGAGGCTGCGCTGCTCCAACGTATCATCACGGCGTTGTCGAAAACCGGATTCTGGGACAAGTTCGAGACCGCCTGGACGTGCCTCGATTGCGAATTGATGCCGTGGTCGGCCAAGGCTCAAGAGTTGTTGCGGTCCCAATACGCTGCGATTGGCGCAGCTGGCCGGATATCGGTGCCGAATGCCGTCAGCTTGCTTGAGCAAACCGCCAAGCGACTTGGCGGGAAGGCCGATGGCAGGATCGTTGAGGTACTGGAGCGACTCAAGATCACGAACACAAATCTCGACCGTTTCACGACGGCGTATCGACAATACTGTTGGACCGTAAACTCGCTCGACGATCTCAAACTCGCCCCGTTTCATCTGCTGGCGACGGAAAGCGGTGTCCACGTCGGCGAAAACCATCCATGGCATATGAGCCAACTTGCAGACATCTGTAAAGCAGACGAACAACTATTGCTAGCAACCGAGAACAAGATCATCGATCTGACCAACCAAGAGGATGTTTTGAGCGGCGTGCAGTGGTGGCTCGATCTGACGCAGAGAGGTGGTGAAGGAATGGTGGTGAAGCCACTCGATTTCATCAGCAATGGCAAGAAGGGCCTGAACCAACCCGCCGTAAAATGCCGAGGCCGTGAGTATCTGCGCATCATCTACGGCCCGGACTACGACACAGAACCAAACTTGAAACGCCTCCGCAATCATCACCTTGGCCGCAAGCGATCCCTCGCGATCCGCGAGTTCGCCCTGGGCATCGAGGCCCTTGAGCGGTTCGTTCGCAAGGAACCGCTGCGCCGAGTTCATGAATGTGTATTCGGCGTCCTCGCCTTAGAAAGCGAGCCAGTCGACCCCCGACTGTGACTCGCATCGCAAGTCGCTTCCGTTGACACCGCCAATTGAACTGTTGACACAACTGTCCTACTCATAAAGGTTCATTCTTTGAGCCTTGTTGCCAGCCCAGAATGGGCAGAAAGGGCAGTCTTCGCCAACCGGAAAGTCCTCTCCTTCTTCATGCGGGCAGCCTAGGTTCCCGTCGACGAATACAGTTTTTTTGATTTGATAAGTGGACAGGAATTCAACAATCTCCAATTGGACTTTTGGATCTTCTGCCACCTTGCTGCCGACGAAGCGACGTAGGATGGGCTCTGCTGTCGAATGCAAGAACACTCCGACGACGATCTTAGTTGTATGTTTGTCGTCAGGACCATAGTGGGCAATGGTCCCAATGGGAAACTTGCTGTTCACTTCACCGAAACCAGGAGCATCATTGGAAGTGGAACCATTGCGAAACTCCTCAATCTTCGACTGCCACAGATCGAGATCTTTTTGAGAAAACTTATCCAAGTTCTCTTCGCTGACCAACATTCCAGTCTCGACGAATGCATGGACGATCGCCGGATCCACTCCGGCATGTTCCATGGCCATTGCCATACTATGTTCCATTCGCTCGAAGTCCATCGAATCGAAGAGGGGAGTATCAGGAGACACATCAGTCCCTAAGGAATCAATGTGTTTCAAAAGGAGGCTCGATAGGTCCTCGTCCATTGGCACCGACCGATCGAAGCTGCCCAATTCGTTCTCTTGAAAGGAGAACTGCTTGTGGTAGCAACACTTCTTGAATTTTTTTTCGCTACCGCAAGGACACGGTTCGTTGCGCGAGGGCATGTTTGGAGCTTTCTTGTCTGTGGCGGTTATGAGAAACATGTGTCACAAGGGGCGACTATCGCAGGCTTTCTCGCTGATCGCCAATATGCAGTTTCTTCGAATGCAATTGTTTCCATTTGGCTTTACGCCAGCGGGACGGAATCTGACAGCTACATAAAATCGTCTAAAGTGATTCGCCGCAGAAATCCGTCCGGCACGGCTTCGCCGTGCCGGACGGATTTCTGCGGCAGGTCTTTCAAATGAGAGGTAGCTGTCAGATGTGCCTCCGCCGGATGAAATCCGACGGAAGGCTGATTAGACGGCGATCAGCGAGAAGTGTCTTTTTTCTTTTTCGATTTTCGGGCCACTGGTTTCTTTGTCGGATCGGCAGTTTTCGTTTTTGACGACTTCGATAATTTAGTTGACTTGGGTGCCGATGACGGTGTTTTCAAATTCTGTCTTGCACTGAAGCTAGGGACTTTTAGATGCAGTGCGGCGTATATATAGAAGTCCACATCGGAGGCCTCATTTCCAAAATAACCCCATTCGCAGTATTCACAGGAATGCAGTCGCTCGGCGACTGGCAATTCCTGCTCGGTGTCGCCTCTCGATTGGGTCGCGCTGCGACTCGTTGGTGGCTCTGCCAGCCAGGTAATGCCGAAGCTACTCACTTTTTCAGAACTCTCTCCGGCAATCGGCAACGCGGATTCTAGATCGGACAATGCCATTCGACGTTTCAATTTCCTTGTCTCTTTGCCGGTAGGAAATCGATCCATTTGCCATGTTTCATCAATGCAATTTTCAAACAAGTACGGAGAGAAATCGACATTGAGTCCGGCATGCAACGCTGCGTTCGCTACGAGGTGATCCCTTCCTTTGAGCATGTTCACTGCGTCTTGCTCAAGCGGCTTTTGCTTGATTTGGAATCTGGCATCCTGGTGATAAAGATGGCAGCACGGGTATCCAATGGTCCCTCCATTTGGGAAAAAGGACGGATCTGCTAGCAGCTCATTCCAGGCTCGTTGGATTTCGGTCTCTATGTCGACGACACCCTCCGCTCGCGGTGGCTCAGACGTTTGATCTCGTCTTAGCAGATAGGTCAACGTGACTCTAGCACCATCGCGGACCGTTTCAATCTGATGATCCACATCCCCGAAAAA
>JAYVPE010000721.1:0-3151 GCA_043757575.1 Pirellula sp. | reverse complement strand
AATTGATGTTCGCCATTGGCGTGACGGAAAATCCCGGCAATAAAGCAAGAATGGAGGCCATGGCTCAGGCTGTCTTAGAGTACCAGAAACGCTTCTCTTTGGGCGTTGCATCTGTTGGTGATGCAGCAACGTCGGTTAAGGGTTCCGTAACAAGCGTAACGGATCAGTTGAAAACGTTTAGTACGATGGCGGTTGGCAGTATAGAAGCCATCTCTGCATCGGTCACCCAACTGCAATCGCTGGCTTCGAAAGAAACCATTCAACGCATAAACGTAATCATCGACCAGCCCGATACGCAAAAGGTTGAGGTAGCTGGCCTCGATGAGATCAAAACTCAATCGAAGGTCGCCACGGAAGCAATAGAGACGTTGCAGACGCAAGCTAAAAAGCCTGCAAAGCTGTCGTTTGAGATGCCAGCCAATCTTAAGAACGTGTTCATGCAGTTCTCCGATGTATCTATTCAGTCCGTTGACAAGATTCATGGGGCGCTAGATGAAAAGATACTTTCCTTGGCTAAGCCTATGTCGGTTGCCACTACTCAGATCAAAATGGAGTATGCCAAGCGGGTTGCCGATCACGCCAAGGCGTACAAGCAGATGGCTGACGATATGGACCGAGCAGTCGACCGACAATCCGCAGCGTTAGACCGTCAACAAGCCGCAATTGTGAAGTCAGCCAAAGGCATGATTGATGGCGCAAAAGGCTTCATGCAACTTGGTCTATTGTCCCATGATTCATCCGACAAGATAGTGAAGGGCTTGGTTGCGATCGAGGGTGCCGTGAACATGCTTGAGGGTTCCATCGACGTGATGCAATCATTCTCGCAGGGTTGGCGGGCGATGCGGGACGCTACAAGGGCAACAGGCAAGGTGGGTCAAATCGCTCAATCTATGTCGGCAATGGGCAAAGTCGGTAATGTCGCATCAATAGCGGGTACAGGTGCAAGCTTATATGGTGGTGCAGCT
Source organism: Pirellula sp. (assembly GCA_043757575.1). GTDB lineage: Bacteria > Planctomycetota > Planctomycetia > Pirellulales > Pirellulaceae > JBKCUI01. Next base: position 2,186 of record JAYVPE010000721.1, on the reverse strand, counting down.
TCAATCGGTGGTGCGGCAACATCCGTAACAGCCGGTGGCGTCAGTGTTGGTGCAGCAGGCCTAGGAGCAACGGTTATTTCAGCGTCAGTGGCAGCGGCAGCAGCAGCGGCAGCGTTGGCATCCCTTTCACTTGTTGCTGTTGAGCTATCAGAGATCTATCACGGCACAGCGAAAAAACAAGGTTCAACAACGGATCTAATCGCAACATATCAGATCGGCATGATTTCAAGCGTTATGCGAATGACCGGACTGTTCGAAAAAACGACTAGCATCGGAACCGAATTCGCCAACTCTATTTCAAAAACAACCGATGCGGTATTGGACCAGATTCCAGCCATTGGAAGAGTCATCAAGGGGTTAAATATGTTTGGAGACGCTGCAAATCTTGCAGCATCATATGCAGCCGTTGAACGTTCCGAAAAGTTACTTGCCGTCAACAAAGTCAAGAACGAGCAGAAGGATAAATTAGACAATGTAGAACGGGACGCAGGCAACGAAATCCAATTAAACAGCCTCAAGACTCGCGCTCAATCGATTCGTAATGATTCAGACGTTGGAAGCCCGACAACTCAGAGACAAGCGGCCAGGCTTGATGCCGAGTTATTCGATTCCCAGATGTTAGAAACCCACAACATCGACAAGGCCAATTCGGAAAAGAAACCAGTGGAGGCAATCGAAGCGAACTTGCGATTGAACCAAATCCAGGCAAGCAGGTCGGTAAACAGTGCCACAGGTCCAATCAATGACAAGCTAAGCGGCGAAATGCAGATTCAAATGGAGTCAGCCAAGCAGCTAGCTATCTACCAGCAAGCAGCTACAAACGCAGCGTCAGAGCAAGGGCGAACAAGCGAGATATACCGCGATAACATTGCCCAGGTGAAATCGATTCAAGATCAAATCACCGATTCCTACCAAAAGCAAAAGGGTTTGGTAGCCGAGAAGGCGAGAGCTGAGATTCAAGGACAAGCCCAGGTAGCTGAGGGCTTGAAACGCCAGTTAGACATGACCATGCAGGGAATTGAATCGATAAAGAACGGCTATAAATCGAGCGCCATCAACTTTGCCAAGCTTGGCGAGGTTGAGCAGGAACAGGCATTAGATGCCATGACCCTTGCCAAAAAGGAAGGACCGGGGGCACTCGATGAACACCAACGGGACTTACTCCGTTCAGTAGGCGGAAAGACGGCAACTGACTTTGCCGACAACGCAGATTTAATGGAGGCAAAAGGACGCGGTTTCGATAAGGGATTCGGAGATGACTTTACAAATGAAGCTAAACAGATGCAAGCAATGCAGCGAAATATCGAAGCTCAGATTCAAACGAACTACACGGCCACCGTCAAAGTCGAATTCGATTCAAAGGCTGTTGAAAGGTCGGTGGTAGATCAAGTCAATAAGATCATGGCCGAGCGTAACAATGAGATTACGCTTGCCGTGCAAGAGAACCTGAGCAGTCAAAAGCAGCAAATCAACGATGAAACCAAATTCCGGTTGGCACAACAGAAGAATGCCCGTTAGTCATTGAGCAAACGGAAAAGCCCTGTGTCAGTAATACACTCACAGGGCCGTTCGTCTTCTATCTCACCTGTTGCTACGATCTAGTCTCCCATTCCCCATGAGAGGTATCCCATGTTCGAAATCGTTATTCCACCGTCCGAGGTCGATGAGTTTGTTTTCAAGTTGGCTGGCTTACTGGCTTCCTCCAAGATCACGGAAGTTTCCGAAGTCATCGGGATTTTGCAGACCGCTTACATCGACCAGATCGCCGAGCGTATGCAAGTTCGTATGGCCGGACATGAAAGCGTCATTCAATAGATCGGTCACCGAGACGTTGTAATGTCCCGAAGGGTCGTTCATGTTTCGTAATCGTTCTGCGAATTCATCCGAATCCATTGTTCTGTCACTCCGATAGTTTGGTTTCGTGCTGTTGACAACGCTATCCCGCAAACTATCAGCTTCCAAAGGGCCAAGCCACTAGGGTTCCACTCTTTTCCCAGGCTGGACATCTGGTAAATGCTTCGACTATTCACACGGTCGAAAGTCTCCGGTTCATCGACTTGATCGCAACGTCTGTTGCGACTTTTCCAAGTCTCTTGGTTTCATCGGACGCGCGTCTTGTGTTCCGATCCGTCATCTAGGGCGGTAAATCGAAACTATCGTCTAACTCGATCCTAGAGTGGTTTAAC
>JAYVPE010000720.1:0-3153 GCA_043757575.1 Pirellula sp. | reverse complement strand
TAGGCTAAATCTTCATTGAACGATCGCACTACCCAATCACGATAAGCAGACGCATGTACCCAGCGGTTCTCTTCACGCGCGTAAACGTATCCTTTCGTGTCGGAGTAGCGAGCTACGTCCAGCCAATGCCTTGCCCACTGTTCGCCGTATTGAGGTGAAGCCAGCAGGCGGTCAATCAATCGCGAGTACGCTTCGGGAGACGGGTCATGAACAAATGAGTCGACCTCGGCTCGCGATGGCGGCAAGCCTGTCAAGTCCAAGGTCGCGCGGCGAATCAAAGTTCGGCGGTCGGCTATAGGGCTAGGTTGGAGGCCCGCCGCTCGTTGTTTTTCCAAAACGAAGCAATCTATCGGTTGCTGGCTCCAAGTATTTTCGGCTAGCTGCGGTGGCTTAACATTTGCGATAGGCTGCAATGACCAAAGCAGCTTTTTCTCCAGCTTCTCAGTTAACGGCATGGTTTCACGAGGATCGGGAGCTCCCATCTTGACCCACGCTTCCAAGTCCGAGATCTCCCTTTCGCTCAGTTTCTTAGTCGGCGGCATTTGCAAATCGGAGTTTACGTAGCGCACAGCCTCAATCAGACGACTCGCGTCGGGGACACCCATTTTTACTATCGGTCCATGTTCGCCACCCGTTTGCCAGGCAGTGCGAGAATCCAGCCGCAGTCCGCCTTCCTGTTTTTTCTCGCCATGGCAGTCGAGGCAATGTTTTAGCAGTAAAGGTCGAATTCTAGATTCGAAGAAAGCTTCGCCATCCTCGGCGTGTAGACTTCTGGACCACGTCGTGAAGCATAACGCGACTAATGAAAAAGTTAACCGCGATAACGTCTGCGACATAATCCATCACTTATTCGTTTCTAACTATTCGAAACGTCGAATTGTTTGTCTTGCAATTATCCACATTGGTTCTTATTATGCAGGAAATTGGGAGATGCAATGAACAAGAATCGCAGAAAATTTCTCGAATTGGCTTCCAGCCTAAGTAGGGGAGTTATCAAGCTGCTCTGGATGGAACCATTCCTAGTGGCAAGCCACCATCTGTTATCGAAGGATACTTGCGATTATCAGACAACCCTCGGCAGGAATTCCCTTGACTACCCTAGCGTTTCCCGAACTGGGCCAACTTGTGCAAGTGCGATCTCGCCCGTGGGTGGTGAATTAGCACTGTGAAGGACAGCAAAGTCGACCAGAGTGTGGGCGGCTGGTGGTGTTTTCTCCGTGGTAGCTGTGGAAATTCTGCCGGACATCCTAAAGAATCACTCTCCTGTTCAGGTAGTGCTTGGCTTTACGCTTGGCTTATTGACTATGCTCGGCATAAAAAGCATTGCTGAACGCGAGGCCGGGGAAGCATTGTCGGTCAGCAACGACAGGCTACCCATCAGCCTTCTGGTGGGGATTGGCGTCGATGTCGCCATTGATGGGATTCTTTTGGGGATAGGCTTTGCCGCTGGCAGTACCGAAGGCATGTTGCTAGCCGTAGCTTTATCAATTGAATTGCTGTCGTTGGGAATGGCGACGGCAACCGAACTCGGAAATAACAATATGAGCAAGGCCAAGTCGTTAACGACAATCTTATATTCTTATATTTAGCATTACTCTTCTTCGCTTGGGCGGTAGTTGGGGCAACAGTATTGCACAACCTCTCAGATACCTCCATGGAGTTGGTTTTATCTTTTGGTTTGTCAGCTCTCCTATTTTTGGTTACGGAGGAGTTGCTGACAGAAGCTCATGAAGAAAAGGAAACCGTATGGCATACATCCATCTTCTTCGGCGGATTTTTGCTGTTTTTGATTTTGGGAATGATGACTTAACGTGGCACGATGGCCACCCGAAAGGATTAAAATGCCGAGTTCAACGATCAGTTTTCATGTTTCCGGTATGGACTGCGCAGAGGAGGTTGCATTGCTAAAACGCGAGTTGGTTCCGCTCGTGGGCAACGAGAAGCTAACCTTCGATGTGCTCAATGCCAAATTGGGTGTCGACCTGACTGGAACTGAAATAAACGCTGCGGATGTGGTTGCAGCCGTTGCTCGGACGGGAATGCAGGCAAATCCTTGGAGCTCTCAGTCAGACCCAGTTGCGAGGAGTTCGTACTGGTCTCGCAATCAACGCAGTATTCTAACTGCAATAAGCGGCCTAGCTGGACTCGTTGGATATGGAACTGAATTCTTGGCTTCCAATCCAAGCGGTTCCGCGATGGCTTGGTTTGCTCGCGTTTTCTACCTCGCTGGTATTATGACAGGGCTGGGCTTGGTGTTCCCAAAAGCTTGGCGATCGCTGCTAGCCGCTAGACCAGACATGAACCTATTGATGACCGTAGCGGTTGTTGGTGCGGTTGCAATCGGAGAATGGTCAGAGGGAGCAACTGTTGCGTTTCTTTTTTCCGTATCGTTGTTGCTGGAATCTTGGAGTGTGGGTAGAGCAAGACGGGCTATTGCAACACTTATGGATTTGAGTCCACCTATTGCGCATTTGCTAGACGAGAAAGGCAACGTGACCGACGTCGCTCCCGCCAATGTTCCCGTAGGTGGTAACGTGGTCGTGCGTCCTGGCGAAAAAATATCGCTTGATGGAAAAGTTATTTCGGGCTCAAGCAGCGTGAACCAAGCTTCGATCACGGGAGAGAGCGTTCCTGTTGAAAAAGGAATCGGTCACGAAGTATTCGCAGGGACGGTAAATGGCGATGGATTGCTTCAAATTCAGACGTCCAAACTTGCCGGAGACACGACGCTGTCTCGCATTATCAAAATGGTCAGCGATGCTCAATCAAGTCGCGCTCCATCGGAAAAATGGGTCGAGAAGTTCGCTTCGATCTACACACCGTTGGTGATGTTCAGTGCGTTGCTTGTCGTATTATTGCCTCCAATTGCATTTGGCGGGATGTGGACCGAATGGCTCTATCGATCATTAGTTTTGCTGGTGATTGCGTGTCCTTGTGCTTTAGTGATCTCAACGCCAGTGAGCATTGTGGCGGCGATGGCTTCCGCTGCTCGTCATGGCGTATTGATCAAGGGAGGGCTGTTCGTCGAACTGCCATCCAAGTTGCGAGCTGTGGCTATGGATAAAACAGGTACTCTGACAGAAGGTAAACCATCCGTTGTCGATCTTGTGCCCATGAGCGGCCATAGCGAAGAAGAGCTTTTGGTGCGTGCCG
>JAYVPE010000719.1:0-3155 GCA_043757575.1 Pirellula sp. | reverse complement strand
TTCGAAAGGCGTTTGGACCCATGGAATTCGCGGCCATGGCCTAGTAGGTCATAGAGTTTCATACCGAATCCGTAGAAAGCGGTTTCCGCAAAATGACGGCACGGCAGGATAAATTCGAGCGGACGCACGAGATGTGGTGCGTTCCTCAACAGTCGGCTTCGCTCACGAAGTGATTCTCTAACCAAAGAGACATTTCCTTGCCGCAAATAGCGAACGCCGCCATGAATCAGCTTCGTAGAGCGACTCGATGTTCCCTTTCCAAAATCAGTGGCTTCCAGCAGTACCACCGACAGCCCTCGAGCGGCAGCGTCTAAGGCAGTTCCAACTCCCGTTGCGCCACCGCCGACGATTATCACATCCCACGGCTCAACCCGATTCAACGCGATTGCCAAATGCTCGTCGCGATGGTGACGTTGCGACATTTGGTTAAAGTTCCCAATCCTTGGAGCGCTCTAAAGCTCTTTTCCATCGCTGGCGGCGTTGCATGACTTCGTTCGCCTTCATCGACGGCTCGAAGATGCGATCGGTTTGCCAAATCGACTCAATTTCAGATGGGTCCTTCCAAAAACCGACCGCTAGTCCGGCCAAGAATGCTGCTCCCAAGGCAGTCGTTTCAATGATTCTGGGGCGAACCACCGGAGCTTGAAGGATGTCCGCTTGAAACTGCATCAGCAAGTCATTGGCAGAAGCACCACCGTCCACGCGAAGCTGGCTAATACCGATCCCTGAGTCCGATTGCATGGCATCCAAAACGTCAGCAACTTGAAATGCGATCCCTTCGAGAGCTGCACGAGCAATGTGCGCCTTGGTTGTCCCACGCGTGATGCCAAGTATTGTACCGCGGGCATATGCATCCCAGTGCGGTGCCCCGAGCCCCGCGAATGCTGGAACTAAAAAGATACCGCCGCTGTCTGGAACGCTAGCCGCTAACGCCTCGACTTCACTGGAGGACTGAATAATACCCAAGCCATCGCGAAGCCATTGGACCGCAGCCCCAGCGATAAAGACGCTGCCCTCCAAAGCAAATTGCGAAGGTGAATTCGGGCCAAGTTTCCATGCCAACGTCGCAAGCAGTCGATTCTTGGAGATCTGAGGTTTGTCGCCAACATTCATCAGCATGAAACAACCTGTGCCATACGTGTTTTTAGCCATACCATGCCTCAAGCAGTTTTGACCGAATAACGCGGCTTGCTGATCGCCAGCAATTCCCGCTATTGGGATGGTGCGAGCAAAAACTCCTGGCTCGGTTTCGCCGTAGACCTCGCTGCTCGAACGAATCGAAGGTAGTATCGAACGAGGAACATTAAGCAATGCGAGCAACTCATCGTCCCATTGACCCGTAGCCAAATTGAATAGCATGGTCCGCGATGCGTTGCTCGGATCGGTGACATGCAGTCGGCCGTTGGATAATTTCCACATCAACCAGGTATCGATTGTGCCGCAAGCCAACTCCCCGCGTTCGGCTTTCGCTCGAGCACCAGCAACGTTTTCTAGAATCCATTGTATTTTGGTGCCGGAGAAATAGGCATCAATGACGAGCCCCGTTTTCTCTTGAATGAGCTCCGAGTTGCCCGCTTGCCGCAGACGATCACAGATGTCAGCAGTCCTTCGATCTTGCCACACGATAGCGTTGTAGATCGGCATGCCCGACGCGCGTTCCCAAACCACGGTGGTTTCGCGTTGGTTGGTAATCCCGATGGCCGCAATGTCGCTTGGCGAGACGCCACCTGCGGAGATCGCTTCTCGTGCAACGGAGAGTTGCGACGTCCAAATCTCCTCTGGATCGTGTTCGACCCAGCCGTTTTCGGGATAGATCTGGCGAAACTCCTTTTGAACGACTCGTTCGATGGCTCCATCGCGACCAAAGAGAATCGCGCGCGAACTTGTAGTGCCTTGGTCAAGAGCCAGAATGAGCGACATAATATCTATCCCCCCAATCTTTCCGGTAAAACAATCGATAAACCCAGCATCGTGACGTTCATTGCATTAAACAGGAAATGCACCATGATCACCGGAATAATACTTTGTCGCAATTGATAGAGCCTGCCAAGTACTACTCCAAACACAATCAACGCAACCCAACTGACGCCATAGCTAAAGTGAGCCAGACCGAATAAAGTTCCACTCAGCAAAACTGGCCACCACGGAGGACTGTACTCCATTGGCGATTCACCCGTAGCCAATTCACCCTTAGCCAACTCACCCGTAGCCGATTCAACATTTACCGACGCACCTGTATCCAAATCGCGTGCGGGAGTAGCACCGAACATGAAAGCTGACAACTTATCACGGCCAAACTGGATCGATTCAAACCAACCAATCAATAATGTTCGGAACGCAAATTCCTCGGACACGGGTGCGACAATGGCTGCCTGCCAAAAAGCAATCCCAAGCAACCAAGGATACTGCTTGATCATCTCTTGAATGGGATGCTCATACGGTGTTTTTGTCAGGCCTTGCAAGACTGCGTTCAAGAGTAATATAACGGGTGTCATCATGAGAAAACACTGCAACCCCGCGTGCAAGTCTCCTGCGACTTGATCCAATCGCCAGCCAAGTTTTTTGAGTGCGCAACTTTTTCTTAAGCAAATAAAAACAGTCATCAAGATTACGCATAGAAGCTGCGCCGATATCGCAAATCCGGTATACAGAAATTGGTGCTGCGTCATGACCACTGGCTTTGCAGCCATTCCTTTATCCGTTTTGCTGGTTGTCGTTTTGCTGGTTGTCGCTTTGCTGGCATCCGAATCGCTCACATCCGCTGGCGCAAGCGACTCGACTTCGATCGGAGCGACGGCGTTCAATTTTGATTCCTGTTGGGTCTGACCAACAGGCAGACCAATCGCTTTCCACGCGACCGGAGCAGAGACGAACAGAGTGAACAGTACCAATGCGCTGACCAAAATGTCGACGAATCCTACAGTTGCTTGTGGCCCAATTGCGATCTGATCGGGTTTCACGCTGTTCATGTAGCGCGCTATCCACTTAGACCATGCAACGATGGAGCCACCGAGGACCGCGAGCAGCAGAACCCAAATGCCCCCCAAAGCCAATATTTGAACGGGCGTAAAATTCATTGCGGTTTCTTTACGACAAGCAATAAATATTCCAGCCCCGACAGAATGGTCAGGAAGATCGCCAACCAAACTAGTGCG
>JAYVPE010000718.1:0-3156 GCA_043757575.1 Pirellula sp. | reverse complement strand
TCGTTGGCTGCCAATGCTGATAACGTCAGCCGATTTTATTTGCTGGCCGCTGTTCTACAAACCAAGCTACCATCGGAACGCAACTTACGTGCCGAACAGTATTGTCTGCGTCCCCTTTTCATTCCGTGTTGCAAAAAAGAATGCCTGGTTGTGCCTAGGCCTTGCGAACACTACAACAATTCGTGTGAATAGAAGTTTCGCAACCAGAATCACTGAACGCAAGCAACAATTCTGCAAAGAGTGCTCGTTCAAGTACCTCGCCCTGCAATTCAACTTTGCAACCCGGCTTTAGCGGGTATAGCAGTGCGGCAATCCTTAACAACGCTGAGGTAATGATGCAGTCCGATGAGCAACCGGTTCGCGATTCGAATCGCCCAAACAAATCCAGAGAGATTGGAGATTGGCCACCCAGTTTATTTCGATTGGTCTTGGGGGCAGTATTTGCTGCGATCCTGAGTTTCATTGTCTTAAAGATGATGTATCCGATTTTCGTCGTGCCAGTGGAAATCGCAACCATTCCTGAGCTATCGCCGATCTGGGTTTCCGAAAGATTCGAAAAGGCAAGTTACGAAGTTGAAGGCAAGAACTTTTCGATCGTGTTTGGAGTCATCGGGGCCATTCTTGGAGCTAGTTGTGTCGTATTCGCATTCGGTGCAAGGTCTTACAAATCAATTGTTATTGCTGCAATCGGGGCAGGTGGACTAGGCGCTGCTGGTGCAATCTTGAGTAATTGGATGTTTAACAATATGCGAGTAAACAGTGGGAAAAATGCGATGATTGTGGGTATCTCGCTCGATGGAATGACGCAATCGATCATTGGATACTCTCTATTGTGGGGCCTCATTGGACTGGGTGTTGGTGTTGGAATTGGGTCTAACCGAAGCGTTCGTAAGTCGCTGATCGCTGGAGTTTCAGGTTTCTGCGGGGGAGTGCTTGGAGCCATCCTATACGTGTTCATGACCGCACAGATCTCAATAGGAACCGTAATGAACCGAGTCTATCCTTTGGGCGATACGAGCCTGGCCGTTTGGTTGGTTCTGTTCACTGTCATCGTCCCGGTCTGCATCGCATTAGGTTCCGGCGAAAAAAAGCGGAAGGGTACTGCCTAGAGCAGTGCTTTCGCCAGTTAAATTGCAAAATCTCTTAATTATTAGCCTGAAATTTAGAGGCCTGGTTTGGAAATATCCTTGCGTTGGATTGACTAATTGCCTATAACTGCATGGAGATGGAATTTGCCCTACCACTGTGGCTAACGGCAATTTTTTTGTGATCGATATTTTTTTCAGGAGTTTTTCATGAATCGTTTCGTACGTCCCAAACCGGCTTTTACGCTGGTCGAACTATTGGTTGTTATTGCAATCATCGGAATTCTCGTAGGGTTGCTTTTGCCGGCCGTTCAAGCCGCTCGCGAAGCTGCCCGTCGCATGCAATGTTCTAACAACCTAAAGCAACTTGGTCTCGCGTTTCACAACTATGAAAGCGCGATCAAGAGTTTTCCAATTAATTATGCGACTCGAGGCAAATTTGGTTTTCCTAATGACGGTCCAGGCATCGCCAATTCTGGCAGGAGTTGGATGCAGATGGTCCTTCCCTACATTGAGCAAACCAACTTGTATAACAACATTGACTTTACTCGTGGACTTCAACCCAAAAATAGTGCTCCTACGACGCCTGTTGGTAAGAATAGGCTAGTCGCAGCAACAGTCGTTCCATCGTTCCTTTGTCCATCGGACGACTCAAATGAAGGGGGTACGTTATTAAATCGCTCGGACTTGAATGAAACCAACAATCCAGCTGACCGTTGGGCGGTCACCAACTACAAGGCCTGTGCGGGAAGCAACTGGCAATGGGGCGTTTTTGCTTGGGCAAACTCGGGGGTGACCGGTGTCGGTGGAAAAAATGCCAATTCAAGTGATGGATTGAATCTTGGCAACGGTGTGATCTGTTCCAATCAAAACGACGTTAACACCAAAACGCGTATAGCAGACATTACCGATGGCACGTCGAACACGTTCCTCATTGGTGAGGCTATGGCCGGATGGAGCCAGTGGAACTGGTGGTACAATCCAAATGCCTGTACGGCGACATGTGCGATTCCTCTCAACCGAGTGTTGAGAGTGGCGAAAAACATTCCTAACTGGCCAGACAACTACGGATTCGCCAGCCGACATACAGGCGGTGGGAATTTCGCCTTGGCAGATGGTAGTATTCGTTTCCTGAGCGATAGCATTGACACCGCCACTTACCGAGCCATGTCGACGGTCAGTTCTGGTGAAGTAGCTTCTAGTGAAAACTAGTTCTTGTACTGCTTGAGTTCAGTCACTAGTTCATCGTTACATTCAACAAGATGCCTTGAAGCAACCGCTTCGAGGCATCTTGTGTTGCTCTTATTTGAATTTCCAATCCGTTAGTCTTTGTGGAGAGAAATCTTGTTTTATAACCGATCGCGTCGTTTGTGGCTTCTGTGTGCATGCGGTTTTTTGGCTGGTTGTGGCAGCAACGGTCCGACGGTTGTACCTGCCGGCGGAGTCGTCAATTACAAAGGGAAACCTATTGGAAAAATAAATGTCATGCTAATGCCAAGTGCTGGCAGCAATGGAATGATCGCCGAAGGTACCACCGACGAGACTGGAAAATTTAAGCTACAGACACAAGAACCTGGCGATGGTGCCATGGTCGGAAGTTACACAGTTGCCTTCAAATATGTTCCGGACGAGGTTCCACAAATGCCGGGCTTTGAAGGAGCTAAGAAAGTTGTGTCACCCATTCCCGAAATATACGGTGACGGCAGTAAGTCTGGTCATACGGTCACGGTGGTTGCAGACAAGTCCAAAAATAACTTTACATTCGACCTGAAGTGAGGATCGTCGATCATAACTCGGGCACTTTGATTTGCTAGCGAATTTGATTTATAGAATTCAGCAAGCTGACTAAGGTACAAACCATTTCTTAACGTCCAGCTCAAGACTCCAATAGAAGGGTTCTAAAATCTTCCTAAGGAGCCTCAAGCATGGACGGCTCTCAGTGTACCCCTTCCTCGACTGTCGCGAAACCTTTTTTTTGGAAACGCGACGAGATCGCCTCAGTACTTGTTCGCGCCCAAGCCTTGGCGGACACGGGCATCTCCCAAGTGCGGCGCGCAGCGCAACTTGACGT
>JAYVPE010000717.1:0-3165 GCA_043757575.1 Pirellula sp. | reverse complement strand
TGCGATCCCCTTCGCAATTTTGTAGGCTGTCGTCTGCAATCCCAACATTAGTTTGAGCGATGACCCACAACACGTCGATCCAGGCAAATTCTGCAAGTACAATCCAAGCTGAACCGTGGCCGTTTATCTGCGCGTCAGTGGGAGGAACGACAGGCTCGTCGACTACCCCGTGTTCGGACCATGATATGGTTCATACGCGCCTCGGCGTGCTCTCCAGTCTCTACGTGTCTTTGCGTGCCAAGCACGGACCTGCGGCATCTCATTCCTTTCGAGTGGCAATGTGGGCTTCCTATTGGGGGATCAGTTTAAAGCTTAAAGAGGAGCATCTCCAATTGTTCGAGACGGTTGGACTGCTTCATGAGATTGGAAAGATAGGCATTCCGGATCGGGTGTTGCAAAAGCCGGAAAAGCTGACTGAAAACGAACATGCGATGATGTGCCTGCATCGTCAAGTTGGAGTAGAGATACTCAAAGCGGCTGGCGCGTCGAACGAATTGCTGTTAGCCATCGAAGGAGTGGGTACGAGATTTGAAGAGTCCAACGGCGCCAAGTCTTTGGAAATTGCCCCTATGGCCAGCCGATTGATCAACATAATCGACGCCTATGATTCAATGGTAACGGGACAGGTCTACCGCCGGTCATTGACCTCCGAGATGGCGTTAGCCGAGATATTTAGGAATAGCGGCTCGCAGTTTGATCCACAATTGGTTCGATCCTTCGCAGAGGTGGTACTAAAGCCAAGAAGTGACGTGGTCGAAAATGCTAAAAATCGATGGGTGGCAAAAATCGAACCAAGCGAACAACGTAATCTCTTCAATGTCGATGACGTTGACTTGAAAAATATTTCGGGCCGAGGTGAATTAGTCGGAAGCTCTTTGGTGCAAACACTCAACGGTTCATTTTATCGGCAGATGATGGACCACGTCCAAAACGGCGTGATCTTTGTTGATTCAGAGTTTCGCGTGTTGGACTGGAATAGTGCTGCAACACGAATGACCGGAGTCGGGGCTGAAACGGTTTTTCATCGGTACTGGAGTCCATCCTTTGCGGGACTTTGCGATAGCGAAGGATTTGCATTGAATGAAACACAATGTCCATTTAGGGAATTGGTCCAAACCGGTGTACTCGTTCGTCGGCGTCTTGCAATTCGGCGAGACGGGACCGATTTGTTGCATATTAATTTAGAGGCAGTTCCTGTGTTCAACAATGAAGGAAACCTCTGCGGTGGTGCAATGATCCTGGAGGACATCAGTGAAACCGCTCTTTTGGAACAGAAAATTGTCACTTTGCGAGAGCGTGCTTGCATCGATGAACTTACCAGGGTGCCGAACAGGGGAGAGCTAAATCGACAATTGCCTGAGTTTGTCAGTTTTCATCAACGAAGCAATTGCGCTGGCAGCATCATCATTTGCGATATCGACTTCTTTAAACGTATCAACGATAATTTTTCACACCAAATTGGGGACGAGGCGCTAATCGTTTTTGCGAGCGTTCTAAAGGCATCGTGTCGGTCGACCGATTTCGTCGCTCGCTATGGCGGCGAGGAATTCGTTATGCTTTGTAGTCAATGCGATCTTACAGAAGCCAAGGCATGGGCTGAAATGATCCGAGAAAGATTGCAACGCACTCCTATCGCTTCCATCGGTAATGTATGCATGACGGCAAGTTTTGGCGTAAGTATGGTATTGCCTGGGGATACGAGCGAATCGGCGCTAGGAAGGGCAGATCACGGATTGTTAATCGCCAAAGATAGCGGACGTGATCGCGTCGTCGCTCTAAGTAGCGATTTGACTAACCCGGATTTAAAAAAAGCCGAGGGAACGGTTCGTAGCTGGTTTGGTTGGGGTACGGCGATCAGAGACATTGTTCAGAAGTATGAACTCGTTACCAACGTACCGCGAGTCGTCACATTGGAAAAACTGAAGGGATTTGTAAATGAAGTACAGGCCGTCGTAATTCACGTGGAGAGTGATAAAGTTGTACTTGAAGTGGACTGTCGAAAAATCATTAGTGCAATGGACAAGAAGGAGCGACTAGGGAAATTTCGAATTGAGATCGACATCGTCGAGATAGAAATGAGCACGGCAAGCAAGAAAGGCTGTTGCAAAATATGTACGCTGTTGGAGGTCGCGATCAACCCGATTCGAACTCGTGACCGTCGCAATGAATCCGTAATTTGCCAAGCATTGCGTTTGAAAGTGGCCCTACAGGGATTATTGCTTGCTCGAGACATGGATAGCGAAATGAAGGAAAACATTATTCGCCGAGTCAGTCCGGAAAAAAACGCCAGGTACTGATGCAGCTCGATTCACGCAGTCCATGGGCTCACGCCCAATGGCTACATCTTTTCGTCCCTCCGGGACTATTCATCAGCGGCGTTTCGTCCTTCCGGACTATTCATTAGCCGCAACGCGGCGACATCATGTTGCGATTGGGCGCGAGCCCATGGACTTAAGTCGTCACGTGCAATCGAAGATTCCGGGCCGGGATCTATGACCGCAATTAGTCAAAACATGGCTGGTACAATCGTTAGGATCCGAACCCTTTCTCAGTTCGAGCAAGATTGCGATTCGAAAAGTAATTTTCTTCTATAGAAAAACTAAACTTTCTAACCCGCAAAGTTTGACAGAGGCAAATTGTGTCCTAAGTTTCGTATGGCGTTTCCTATGTCGAACGTCGGCTGTTACAACAGCATTGCCGCCCCAGATGCAACTGAAATCATGGCGATGAATTCAGCTTGTTACCTGAGGGATTGTGATTTAATGTTTATGCTCGGTACAACCGAGAAACCTGTCGGAGGGTTATCCAAATGAAGAATTTCGCCTTGAAGTTAAATCGCTTTTTGAAGAGCGAAGACGGACCAACTGCGGTTGAATACGCGGTCATGTTGTCACTCATCATTGTTGTTTGCTTGACCGCTGTTACCAGCATTGGCAAGAACGCGAGCTCGACGTTCACCAACGTTGCGGGCCAACTCGGTTCTTCGAGCTAGTTTGGCTAGGGTGCTAGGCTAGGCCTCGGCATCCTTGATAACAACCAAGCGATTGACATTCTGTGTCAGTCGCGTCTCAATACTGAACCGGCGACCGATCTGCAATTTGCAGGTCGGTTGACCGGATTCTTTATCTCCATCAATTGATTCCTCCACGCAAAATCTGCAAGGAC
>JAYVPE010000716.1:0-3171 GCA_043757575.1 Pirellula sp. | reverse complement strand
AATTCTTTCCAAATGAAGCCGTCTCTTTGTCATCGATGCCATACATGGCTTGTGTTCGTTCCGTTTCCTGTGACAAATCAACTGCCTCGGGCGCTTCGGCTTGCATGCGAAATGCGAGTTCGTAGGACTTAATCCGTGCTTCCAATTCGGAGTCGCTCGAACGTTGTTCTTGATGCTGTTTGTTAATTTCGTTCAAAAGCCTCAGTTTTGCCGATTGCCGATCGGTGCCCACTTTGTCGGGCGTTTTTAAGAAATCGATGGGAGTCTTGCCACCATTGAGCGCGATCCCTTGGTAGCTTGCTGGCATAAAGCCCGCAGACCAATTGCGGGGCCCGTTGATAACATGCCCGTCCCCATCCTCGATCACAACAAACGCAGGTAAATTCTCATTCGCGGTTCCTAAGCCATAATTGACCCAACTTCCTAACGACGGACGACCACCCAGGATAGAGCCAGAATTCATTTGGCAAACGCCATTCGAATGGTTCAATCCATTCCCCCAACACGAACGAATGACCGCGAGATCATCCACATGCTCGGCAGTATGAGGCAACCAATCGGAAACCCAGAGGCCACTCTCGCCATGCTGTGCCCATTTTCGTTTGCTCGGCATCAACGGGGCGTCGTACTCTCCCATCGGTGTGATGATCGGGCCGAAACTGGCTGGCAACGGTTTCCCCGCTAGCTTTTCTAATTCGGGCTTCGGATCGAACAAGTCGATGTGGCTGGGCCCACCCTCCATGAACAAGAAGATGACGCTCTTAGCAGTTGGATTGTGATGCGGTCTTTTCAACAACGCTTCCTGCTTCTCAGCACCAAGACCAACCTGTTGCACCAGCGACGCCAAAGCGAGCGATCCGAATCCCGCGCCAGCCTGCTGCAGCATGTCGCGGCGGTTCATGTAACCGTTGCCTCGCTGATTGGGATTCGTAGCATGCATGACGATCGCCTGTTATTCCACGTGTAAGAATGAATTCGAATTGATCAAAACGTGACAGTAGTCCACAAACAATTTGTGCCATGCTTGATCGCTCGGTGAATCGAGCGCCCCTACAAAATTCAAGGCCGAATCCACGTCAGATGGCGAAGGTGACTTTAAGAACACACGCTCAAACGCTTCATGAATAGAAGCCTCCGGTGAGGATTTAAGGCCGATGATTTGTTTACCCATGTTCTCCGCGCGGGCGTTTATCCAATCCGAATTCATCATCATCAGCGATTGCAATGGAGTGGTAGTCGCGTTTCGCTTTGCTGTCGATGTGCTTCCATCTGGGGAATCAAACAGCGACAAGAATCGGTCTTGCGAATTTCGCATCGAGCGAATGAAGATCGATCGGACTGGCTTCAATGAATCCAGTGACGCACCCTCATGCATCGGTCGAAGTTCGCCGGTTACGGTCAGTATCGAATCCCGAATCTGCTCGGCGTCCAAACGTCGCGGAGAATATCTCCATAGCCACCGGTTGTTCGGATCGATCTGCAGGGATGCGTCTGTGGACACCGGATAGGCCGACTGGCGATAGGTGCGACTATTCAAAATCCAGCGATGCAAGCCTTTGAACCGACCGCCACTCTCTGCAAAGTGGCTTGCCAAGTAATCGAGAAGCTCGGGATGCGTTGGCGGTTCTGTCAAACGTCCAAAGTCACTTGCGTTGGGCACAATCCCTTGGCCAAAATGCTGCTGCCAAACGCGGTTGACAATGACTCGCCACGTTAATTGGTTTTCTGGCCTCACCATCCAATTGGCAAGCGCCAATCGTCGTCCGCTGGAATTCAGATCCGGCATAGGAATAATCGCCATCGATTCCGGGTTGAGTATGGACGGAATGCCTGGTGCTATCGGCCCTAGACCTGGCTTGCCAGGTATGTAAACTTCGGCGGCCTCGATTCCGGCATCTGTCGCGGTCAGCGAAATCGGTAACGTCTTCGGCATCGGTGCAGGCAATTGCTTCAAATACTCTTTGGCTAGTTGCCAATTTTCTTGCTGTTCACCGACGAGCACTTTGTCCCATTTGATCTCTCTGACGTCACGCGATTGTTGGAGGGATGCCAAATGCGCAATTTGCTTCTCGCGTGTCGATCGTTCACTGGCTGTCTTCAGGATGGCCGGGCGAACTTCCGGTGGAAATTTGTCAACAGCTTTGCGAATGATCTTTTCTCGAACAGGAGCCTCAATCGCTTCGATCGTATCAAGAAAAGGCTGCGCAGCCTCTCGCCAAGTTTCCTCATCGGCTTGATTTCTATCGATCTGCTCCCGGGTAGCAGCAGCCAAGTCCTCTCGAGGAATCAGTCCCGAAAAATAGGCTTGAAGCCGAAAGTAATCCTTTTGAAGCAACGGGTCGAATTTATGATCGTGGCAGCGAGCACAACCATAGCCTAAACCCATAAAAGCTTCACCGGTAACGTCGGTTAGGTCATTTAGAATCGCCGTCCACTGGCCGTTTACATCGCGTTGGTTGTATTCGTAAATCCACATTCGCAAATATCCGGTTGCGTCACGGCATTCTAATGAGTTCGGATCGATTTCATCACCTGCTAACTGTTCTCGCACAAAGTCACTATACGACTTGTCGTCATTAAAGGATCGGACCACATAGTCGCGATAGCGATAGGCGGTCGGTCGGAAGTCGTCTTGCTTGTAGCCATCGGATTCTGCGAAACGCACCAAATCCAACCAAAATCGCCCCCAACGCTCTCCGTATCGTGGGTCGTCAAGAAGTCGATCGATGAGATTCGAATAGGCCGTCTTCGATGGATCTGCAAGAAAGTTAGCAAGCTCTGCAGGTGTGGGAGTGACACCCACTAAATCGAGGTACACACGACGAACCAACGTGAGAGACTCGGCAGGTTCCGCGAACGCAAGATTGTTAGCGGCAAGCCCATCTTCGATCAACGAATCGATGCGATCACTGACCGCTTCATTTTTGGTAGGTTCATGGGCGGTTCGGGGCTGAAAGAACCAATAGGATCGATCTTCGTCGTCGAAGCCCTTTTCGCCACTCTTCTTTGACGTCATTGGCTCCGTTTTGGGTGGCCAATAGCTTCCGTTTTTGACCCATTGTTCAACGACCTGGATCTTCTCGTCTGAGAGTTTACCAGACGGGGGCATTTCTAGATCTTTGTAATGGATTGCCGAAAGGATCAAACTGTCGGCAAGTGCCTCCGAATCCA
>JAYVPE010000715.1:0-11849 GCA_043757575.1 Pirellula sp. | reverse complement strand
GGGCAACGGTTGCGGGCGTGGAATGTAACTCGCATGAATAGGCTTTGGTACTCCGAAGAACCGCTTTATCGAGAACCTATTTTGTCAGGAGCGGGTGAAGGCTGGAACGCTCGATGTATGCATCATATTGACGCGTTTAGAGTTCCCTCAGTGAACAGCGGTCAGATAATAGAGCACGAATGGCTGGCATTTGTGGATGGTTGTGCGTGAACCAGTGTGGCCGATCGCTCCGCGATCGATGTCGAATACAGCAGTGGTTATTCAAAGAAGTTTGGATTAACGATCGCGGAGCGATCGACCACGTTACGCGATGAAGTCGTATCGTGGTACTTGCCCCAAAACGGTGCCCATGTCTTCAAAAAACTCAGGGTAAGTCTTTTCCGTGCACTTGGGATCTAGGATGCGAACGTCTGGGACCTTTAACCCAATCAACGACAGGCTCATGGCCATTCGATGATCGCGGTAGGTCTTCAAATCCACACCGATGAGCGGCTTGGGATGAATGGTTAAGCCATCGTTGTGTTCGTCGACTCCGGCCCCTAATCGTCTCAGCTCGCAAGCCAAATCACCAATCCGGTCCGTTTCTTTGTGCCTATTGTGTGCGACGCCTCGAACACGTGTTGGGCTGTCTGCAAATAAAGCGACGGCTGCAAGTGTTTGTACCGTATCGCTAATCGAATTCATGTCGATATCAATTCCTCGCGTAGCCCGCCCTGAAACTTGGATGAAATCAACTCCGCTAGAAACATGGCATCCCATCTTTTCTAGCGCTTTGGCAAAATGAACATCACCTTGCAACGCGTCAAAACTGAGACCGTCGATTCGCATCGATCCGCCTGTGATGGCAGCAGCACCGAAAAAATAGCTGGCGGCAGAGGCGTCCGGTTCGATGCTATAGTCACAGCCTACGTAGGATTGAGGTGCGTCCACTGTGTATTCGAGTCCGTGGGCTCGTTGATTCATGAGCAACTCCACACCAAATGACTTCATGACAGCGACTGTCATATCGACGTAGGGTTTCGATACTAGATCTCCAATAACACGAATAACGACCGGCGTTTTTGCGTACGGTGAAGCCATTATCATGCCGCTCAGGAACTGGCTCGAAACATCCCCCGCTACGCTGCCTATCCCACCATGCAGACGATCGGCTACAACGCGAACGGGTGGGCAGTTCGGATGAGTGAGGTTGAGGCTAGAAACGCTCGCACCCAGCTCACGCAGACCATCGATCAAGTCGCCGATTGGACGTTCCCGCATTCGTGGCACCCCATCGAGGGTGTATTCTCCATGCGTGGTTGCTAAGGCGGCGGTAAGGAATCGAATCGAGGTGCCGCTGTTGGCGATGTATAGATCACCCATTGGATGCGGTGGCTGTCCATTGCATCCCATTATATTAATCGTCTTTGCGGACTTATCCCAATTAATGGAAAGCCCAAGCGCCATCCAGGCATCGACCATCACTCGCGTGTCCTCGCTATCGAGGACGCCGGTGAGATTGGAAGGTCCACTGGCCATTGCCGCGCAAATCAACGCTCGGTTGGTAATACTCTTGGAACCCGGCACCCTGACGCGACCAACCACTGGCTGCCTAACTGGTGGGAACGAGACGGCGTATGCACCTTCGTCGGACATAACTTACTTTTCAGCAATCTTCCAAAGGCTGGAGACACTGCGAACATACATCGCGTTGCCAGAAATCGCAGGTGAGCCTAAAACTGCCTCGCCAAGTTCATTCGTGGCGACAACTTTGCCCTCGTCCTCACCGAGTTCCACGACGAAGCACTTGCCATCGTCACCAAATATGTAGAGGTTGTTGCCTGCGACAACAGGCGAAGACCAAATGCTCTTGGCGTCCGCCAAGCGAGTTTGCCACTTGAGCTCACCTGAAAACAAATCACCACTCGCCAATACGGTCCGGCTGATGGTGTAGACGCGTTTTCCAACTACCAAGGGTGAACAAGCATTGGCGCTGAGCTTGTTGTTGTCCCATAGTTTGCTGGGGCTAGCGCCGGCACTGGAAAGATCAAATGCAGTTAACCCACCAGCAGGAACGAAGAGACGTCCCTCAGCAGCAAGACAAGATGGAATAGTGGAGCATCGCACTTTCATTTCCCAGAGTAGCTTACCCGTCCTTGGAGACACAGCCAGCAAATCTTCGCTCGACTGCATTACAACGACTTGTTCACCACTAGGCAACTTCACGATGGTGGGTGAAGACCAATTGGCTTGTTTGGGCCGATCCAGTTTCCATAAAATTTTTCCATCTTCGGCGTTCAAACCCGCTGCAAACGAATCTCCCTGGCATTCGATCTGTACAACGCAGACACCATCGGCCACTACGGGCGAGCTGCTCATTCCGACATCGTTACCGGCTTTTGGAAAATCGGTCGATAGAGAACGGTACCAAATCAAATTTCCATCAAGATCGACGCATGCTAGATCGTTGGAACTAAAGAAAGCGAAAATATTCTTTCCATCGGACGCAGGCGTTGGTGCCGCATTGGCGCTCGTTGGATGGCAAAAAGGGCGGCCACGAGCGACGAACTCCTGTTGCCATCGAGTCGAGCCGTCTTTCGAATTGACGCTGATCAAATGGAGTCGTCGCTGATCCATACCGCTACTGCTGGTTGTGATCGCAGAATCGCCAACGACGATGACGCCCCCAACGCTTCGACCAGGCAGTTCGGTGCGCCAGGCCACATTTTCCTTTTGTTCACCACCGAATTTTGTCGGAACTTTCGCATCGATCGCTACGCTACCCGCGTTGGGTCCGCGAAACATGGGCCAATCAGCGTGTAATGACGTTGCCTGCGCAAATGTTGCGACGGTCAGACCGATTGCGAGGAGGGTCGAATAGATATAGTCGTGCATATTGATTTTCATGGTTATCGTCCTTTAGTCAAAATGGCTTTGCCCGTGGAGTCGCAAATTCGCAGTTGAAATTCGAACTTCTGAGCCCACGATTCCTTTTGTTCGTTTTGACACAGTTTGAGCAGGATCCGGTTCAACCCTGCTTTGAGCCGAATGGGTTCCGTATACTGATCAATTTGAGTCCCGGTGTGATAGACTTCGTTGGACATGGCGAGTTTCCCATTCGCCCAGACCTTGTTGCCATTGATACAACCCAGTCGGACTTCGGCATCTTGGTCTTTATCCGATTCGAATTCTGCCACCGCATAGATGATGCAACCTTTTTCATTTGCAAAGATGGCAGCAAGATCGACCGTTCCGTCAGCGGCCTTGCTGGTTTCCTCCTTCCATTTTACTGTTCCGGTTTTGCCTTGGTACTCATCTTGGAGAGTACCTTTTATCCCATCGATTTCTACCGGATAGACCTTGTCAAAGTTGACGGTTCCGACGTTATCGAATGGGCCGATCAATCGCCATTTCGGCAAGAATCCAAATTGCTTGGATTGGTCAATGGTTTCACCAAGCTCTTTCAGTTTTTCGATGATACTCACGACCTGGCTTGGATGGCGAGCGGCTTCCAAAAGCGGCAAAAGCTGCTTTGTCTCCAATTTGGATTTCATTGCGTCGTCGATGGCCAAGTATCGCAACTCGGGGCTTGAGTCGTGGTTCATGTTGATGAGCAACTCTTTGCGTAGGGCATCGTTGTTCGCAGTCAACCACTGGAAGGCGATGTAGCGAGCTTCGCCATCCTGATTTGGGTCTGACAAGAATTTGGTCAGCTCGGATGTTTGCGACTTTCCTGTTTTGCGATATAGGGAATTTGCAAGCCCCAGGATCCAATTGCGGCCGATTGGTGTCGCACCTTTCATAGCTGCGAGCGACTGCAGCAAGGTCACGTCGTTGGCTTTGCTGAGCTGTTTGATTGCTTTAGTTGCAGCAAGAGTGCTTTCATCGCCTGATGAGAGTGATTGCAGTAATTGGATTGACTCTAAGCTGTTTTCAGCTTGAGCAATTTCGGAGTTAACCAAAAGACTGGAAGCAGAAAATGCGACCGAGCATAGTAAAGTGAGTCGGATTGTCCGTTGATTAAGCTTACAAATCATGCTAACCCTCTCGTTAAAAATCACTCTGGGTAGGAAACTATAATGAGATTATGCAGATTATCCCCTCGAAGCGAAAGGGGCGGGGAGTTAGGAGAGGGACGTCAGAGGTCTAACGATTCTAACTTGCGAAGTTTTTCTTGTACTTGCGATCGTTTTGCGCGATCGCAGTCGATCAACATCTGCTCTGCATAAAATCGAGCCGAATCGATTAGCGAAAGTTCTTCCGCCAGTTCCATGGCTAGTTCGAGCGCTCGTAACCTGATTTTGGGTTCCGGAGGTGGTGCGCGAAACAGGGACGCTTTACGAAAGGCAGAGAGTGCATCCAAAGGTCGACTTAGAGTCTGGTAGCACATACCCAACTGGAGACTTGCCCGAGCGCGCAGTTCGGGTTCGTCGGCCGCTTTGACGAGCAACTCGACCGCTTCCTCAAAACGTCCCAACTGTCTCAAGCCAATTGCCCAATTGATCAGGATCTCTTTTTGGTCAGGGTGTCGACCGAATCGATCTCGGCATACGCGAATGCGTTCATTAGCGTAATTGACTTCGGCTAGTTCGAGACGGTGCTTGTTTTCTTCGGATGGTTCCTGCACCAGGCTTGTCTTTGCTTGTTGCAACGATTGATTTGCCTGATGAAGCAACAGTTCCTCTCGCATCAATACGAGTGGTTCACATTCGGGACAATGCAGAACCCCGGACTCTAGGACTCGTTTTGCATCATTCCATCGTTCCTGGTTGAGGTAGATTTGGCCGAGTTCGATGTAGGGTTGACTATTAGCTGGCGAATTGCGAATCTCCTGCTCGAGATGCTGAAACCGCTCGAGTGGAATTGGGATTTGCTTTGACGAAGTTGTCGCAATATTGGGTCGAGCAAATAGCGCATCGATATCAACGAATCGAGACAAGAGTTTCGAGCCTACTTGAGAGGGCGAAACCCCGGATGACGGGTTTGTGGAATCGGAAGCTGTATTCATCGTATCTGCATTGTACATCACAGATGCACTCAAAAAATACAGCCCGTTTGGCAGTTCGCCACCTACGGCGACAGAGAGGCTGCCAAACGGGCTGTAAGGAACTAGGGCAAGGATTCTCCCTGCCCAGCCGTACTTCACGAATTAGATGACCAATTCCGGGTCGCTGCCTGGTGTTGGAACCCAATACTTGCCGTTTTCTGGCTGGATCGGAGCTTCGTTGGCGAAGGAACTCATTGCGTCCGTATTCGCAAGAGAAATCTTGCTATTGAGGCATTGGTCCCATTTGACCATCTTTCCGGTGTATGTGGCCATACGGCCCATGATAGAAGTCATTGTGCTATAGGCGCCATTATCACCTTCGTTAGGAACGACTCCCTTTCGAATTTCGGCAAACAGATCGAAATGCTCTTTGGCATGCCCGTTTTCATTTTTTGGCGCATTCCAAATCACTTTGTTGTCGCGGTCGTAAATCTTGCCCGCTCCGATATCGCACCAGCCTTTGCTTCCGTGTGCGTACTCACTAACAGAAGACCAGCATCCAGGAATGTGGCGGCATTGGCTGAGGAGTTTGACACCATTCTTATAAGTATATTCGATCATATGGTGATCAAAAATTTGGCCGCTGTCTGGCCCTGTGCGAACTTGACGACCGCCTTGGCCTTGGGCTGATTCTGGCGGGCCATCCATCAGCCAATTGATTACGTCAAGGTTATGGATATGCTGCTCGGTAATATGATCGCCACTCAACCAATTAAAGTAGTACCAATTGTTCATTTGGTACTCAAGCTCGCTTTGCTCAGGAGTTCTTGGACGGGTCCAGACACCATCGCCGTTCCAATAACATCGAGTCAGAATAATGTCCCCGATGGCTCCATCCTTGAGCTTAGCGATGGTCGCTTGGTAACCGGATTCGTGGTGTCGTTGCAGACCGACGGCCACAACTAATTTCTTTTCTTTCGCAAGTTTGTTGGCAGCTAAAACACGACGAACGCCTGGTGCATCCGTGGCTACCGGTTTTTCCATAAAAACGTGCTTACCTGCCTTAACAGCGGTCTCAAAATGCAAAGGTCGAAATCCAGGTGGCGAGGTCAGAATGACCATGTCGATGTCGGACTCAATCAATCGCTTGAAAGCGTCAACGCCGACAAACGTGCGGTCCGTCACATTGACTCGCTCGGCGTGCTCCTTTTGAATGCCTTTGAGAGCCTGGTCGATTCGAAATTGGAAGGGGTCAGCGACCGCTACAAGCTTGACACGATTCTCGGGACTATAGGTATCGAGCGCTTGTGCGGCAGCTCCCGTACCGCGACCACCGCAGCCAACCAAGCCGATTTTGATTTCACCACTATCAAACGAATGTGCGGCCCGGGCGATCGGCAGACTGCCGACCAATGCACCGCCAGCAAATACAGCAGATGTCGACTTGATGAAATCGCGCCGTGTATCGGCGGGCAATTGATTGGATGTGTTTTCGGCAGGGTTCATTGAAGGATGCTCCGTGTAATAGTCGTAAAAAAACTAAGTTGAATTTTCTGCGTACGCGTTTGGCCAAAAGGGTTGCCAAAAGGGATGGGAGTACTCCACGTTGGCTCCACGCGAATTGAGGCAAACTCGCGTTTGGAGAAGAAGAGCTAATTTGTACAAAGCCAACGTGAAGCACCGGTGGGCTTAGCTGTGACGATCGGAAAAGACGCTCCCCGAAAATAGCAGCTAAGGGGTTACTTTTTCGCAACCTGACCCAACTATACCTCGGCTCCAACAACTAATCAATCCGGTCAAAACAACATTCTATCGGACCTTTTACCAGTGAATCGCCTCTTGCAATTCAAATTGGCGCTACCCAGAACCTACATTTCCGTTTAAAAAGCGACTACTTGTTGCCCCCTGAAAATTAGGGGGCACCCATTTCAATCCCAATTATTGAACAGACGCTGAGCGAAAATGGCAAAGAAGAGTATTTCCGACGTGGAATGTCAGGGCAAAGTCGTTCTCATGCGAGTCGATTTTAATGTGCCGCAAGACGACTCTGGCGCCATTTCCGACGACCGGCGGATTCGCATGGCTTTGCCGTCCATCGAGTCCGTTATCAAGCGAAGTGGCAAATTGGTATTGATGAGCCACCTAGGTCGACCAAAGGGTAACGGGCCGGAACCCGAGTTTACGCTTCGCCGCACCGCCGCGAGATTGGCGGAGCTTTTGGGAATCCCCGTTGCTTTCGCGTCCGACACAGTAGGACCAGATGCAGAGTCCAAGATCAAGGCGATTCAAAACGGTGGAGTGCTTGTTTTGGAAAACGTGCGATTCAATCCCGGCGAAAAGGATGGTGAGCCCGTCTACTCCCATAAGCTGGCAAGCTGGGCGGATATCTACTGTAACGATGCTTTCGGCACCTGCCATCGTCAAGAAGCCTCCATGGTCGCCGTCCCGATGGCCATGGGAAACAAACCCAAAGTCGTTGGCTTCTTGGTTGCCAAAGAGATCCAGTATCTAAGCGACACGATAGCCAATCCGCAACGCCCGTTTATAGCTATTCTGGGCGGTGCCAAAGTAAGTGACAAGATCAATGTCATTCAAAACCTTTTAGGAATTTGCGACCAAGTTTTGATCGGTGGCGCAATGGCATATACGTTTTCACTGGCGCAAGGCGGAGCCATTGGAAAGAGCCTTGTCGAAAAGGAAAAGGTCGAGCTTGCTAAAAAGCTGATTGCAATGGGTGGCGAAAAGCTGGTGCTGCCCGTCGACACAAATTGCGGAGACGATTTTAAAGGAAGCTGCAACAAACAGGTGGTTCCTGCCGGAAAGATACCCGAGCAATGGCAAGGACTGGACATCGGTCCTGAGACCTCCAAAAAGTTTGCAGCCATTGTCGAAAAGGCCAAGACGATTGTATGGAACGGTCCTATGGGGGTATTTGAGATGCCACCATTTGATCAAGGAACCATTGCAGTAGCGGAGGCAATTGCCAAGTGCGACGGGATTAGCATTATCGGTGGCGGTGATAGTGCCGCTGCGATTGAACAACTAGGGTTCGCTGACTCCGTGACACACGTTAGCACCGGCGGTGGAGCCAGTCTTGCCATGTTAGAAGGGGAAAAATTTGCGGCGGTGGAATTGCTGGACAATTGCTAGTTTTTGCTAAAGCCCATCGGCGTATTGGTCTCTCTCGACAATGGGTTCTTGATGTAGAGACGGAAACAGTCTTTGCAAAGATCGAATTGCTTTCTTTGGTAAACTTCGTCGTCGAAGACTGAGCTGCACAAGTCATCTGCTGAATCCAACATGTCTTGAATGTCGTCGAGATGGTCTGGATCATCTACGAGCTCATGATCAAGACCATCCAACGCCGCTTCAATTTCAACCGTTACGGTGTACCGCAGGTCTGTTGAACCATCGATGTCCCGTTTGCATCTATCACACGAATAGTGAATCACGATCGAGAACTCCTTGGAAATTGGAAAGGCTTAAGAAAACGAAAGAGTTACCGTGGCGAGCAAATCGCATCACCTCAATCCACCTAATCCTACAACGCGAAACTCACCGACTGCAAGTAAATTGTTTTTTTCATTGAGAAGCTTTAGGGCATATGCGGGTAAAGGATGCCCCAATCGTAGGGTTCGCAACTATTGTTCGGGATAGCCAAATTGACGATGCAATGGGAGAGTTTTTGCTGAATCGAGCGTGGCGTCGACAAATGGATTACATTATTAGGAATAACAAAGTTACATTCATTGAATGGGTAACGCCTCGCAATGACCGAGATCTTACTTTCCGCCGAAATGCCTCTATTCGATCCAATAGTTCCGGAGAATCTGTCGACACTCGCTTCCGAGCTTCAGATCGACATGGCTTCCGATGCGTTTTTGAGAAGTTGGCAGAACGGCGAGCGACCGTCCGTCAGTGAATTTGCATCGTTGGTACCCCCGAAGTTGAGAGATCAATTACTGAGGGAGTTAATCCTCACCGAACAACAACTTCAGATCAAGCAAAACGAATTGGCGAAAGAGCCCGCAACACCTGCGGACTCGACGCGTTTCGGCGAAAAAGACACTGCTAAGCGTCAATTCATGATGCCATTGAGGATCGGCTCGTATGAACCGAAGTATGTCCTTGGTCGAGGTGCATCGGGTGTGGTGTACGCCGCAGTTGACTTGACCTCTGGAAAAATTGTCGCAATCAAAGTTCCGCACTCGCACCTCGTTGCCTGCAAAGAAGATTGCAATAGATTTTTAAGAGAGGCACGCAATGCAGAGCGTCTAAAGCATTCAGGTATAGTTGAGTTCCTGCATGTCGGTAACACCGAATCTGGACCGTATCTTGTATACGAATTACTAAACGGTATCGATCTCCAATCCTATTTGAAGGCTTGCATTCCATTGACGCTTGACCTCAAGTTGCGACTCATTGCGGATGTTGCTAGGGCGCTCCAGTACTCCCACGATTCTGGGCTCGTTCACCGTGACTTGAAGCCGTCGAACATCATGGTTGTATTGCCAGAAGCGACGCACGATGCAGCTCCAACGCAGAAGCTTGAAGTCAAGATACTCGACTTTGGAATAGCAAAATTGCTGGACGCTGCCACGATCTTAACCAATGCGGGGGAAATGCTTGGGACACCTGCTTATATGAGCCCGGAGCAGGCGTGCGGTCAATCGCAAGCGGCAGATCATAGAGCTGACATTTATGGTCTCGGTGTTATTCTCTATGAATTACTAACAGGGAACACTCCTTTTCGTGGAACCGCCGCAGAACTCGCCGACCGAATTAGTCGCCAAGAGGTTCCAGTCATTCGGTTGACGCATCCTGCAATCGCGGAACCGGTTGCTACGATTTGTCAACGATGTTTAAGACTTAATCCGGTCCAACGCTATTCCGAAATCGCCGCCGTGGCGGAGGATATCGAACGGTTTTTGCGAGGCGACGCAATTCTCGCAAAGCCAGTTGGACTATGGGAAAGAACACAATCCAGTTGGAAGCAAAATCAACGATCGCGAATTACTACAACTGCTTGCGCTGCGTTGGTTGCGTCGACTCTAATAATTACCATCTCGAACGGCCTTCGACCATCTCCTCCTCCAAATCCTCAATCGTCTATCACAACTTGGATCGTGTCGTTGCCGAAATCACTCAATGACCCCGCCTCGCTTACCGATGCTTTATTAACTGCGTCAGTAGAGGACATGACCAAACTGGTCAATGAGACATATCTGCATAAAGATGGGGTGATAAAAACACTGACCATTGAGAAGGGCAAAAACGCCAAATCGAATCGACTAAAAAGAGCCGAATCGGTCGCGTTGGATGCCGTTTTGTGTTTGCTTGAGCCAAGCAGATTGGAAAAGAGGGATCAACAGGATTCCCTAGCGGGCTGGATCTGCGAACGAATGACCGACAAAGATGTTTCGGCATGGTACGCACTACTGGGTTCACATGCGATTCAAATATCCGTATCTATTGAGGAAGTTTATCGAAAAGAATTGCGCCCCGCCAAGCGTGTCATTCATAGCATGTTGCTGGCTTTGATTCACAAAGCCAATCACGGAAAACTAGTGTCTTTTGTTGATTCAGCCAACTCGGACGAGCTTTTGATTTGGTCGAAGGCGATTGGGAAGGAAGGAAGGGAACGACTAAGTATTCCCTGGCAGGATTTCGATACCGCCGATGGCTTCAGGCAAATCTCCGAGCTCGTGTGTGTAAAATACGCGAATCGTGTGCTTGTTCGATATGCAACCGGCGACACTAGGTGCTTACTGCAATCGATGGAGGATCGAAAAGACCCTCGCATTCGGACCTATGTCTCTCATCGATTCCGAGATACTGGA
Source organism: Pirellula sp. (assembly GCA_043757575.1). Lineage (GTDB taxonomy): Bacteria > Planctomycetota > Planctomycetia > Pirellulales > Pirellulaceae > JBKCUI01. The sequence goes on along the minus strand of JAYVPE010000715.1, from coordinate 1,043 downwards.
CTTGCGATTATGCCCTTAATTGAAAGCATGTTCGATGAAAGTAAAACGGATGTTTTGTACGGAATCATGATCGTCGTTAGTTTAGCAGACAGAGATGACATGGAACCAGACCGTTTTGAGGAGGCTAAGAAATGGATAGTTCGGTCGTACGAAAAGCATCCAGATTCAGGCGTTCATGCAATGTGCCGCGTTCTACTTGCGAAATGGGGGTTGCAGTCGGAAAAAGAATCGGTTGATCAACGACTTTCCCTCGACGGGATAGTTCCCGAACGAAAATGGTTTGTGAACCGATTCGGTATGCACATGGCAATCATCAGAGGAAATGTTGATTTTTGGATGGGGGGCCCCGAGGGCGACTTGTCGCCATACAACCTTGACAAAGGGCACATCCATCACATCGCCAAGTCGTATGCGATCGGCATGGATGAAATATCGGCGGGCCTATATCAATCGCCAGAGCGAGCATCCGATTCGGTCGAGCCTTTGGATTCCCCAGCAGAAAATCTAAGCTGGATGGATTGTATGCGTTTTTGTAATAGACTTAATGCAATAGAGCATTTCAAAGACTTCGTTGTAGCAACCGGTCCTAGCAAGGCTCAGCTCAATCTCACTTTAGACTCAATCGATTCGTTTGAAGGCTACCGATTGCCTGAGAGTGCAGAATGGGAATATGCAAGCCGTGGCAATACCGTAACCCCACGATTTCACGGCTGCATTGAGACCCCGATTTCGGATGGTTTTGATTCTAAGTCTCCGAATGGTCCGATTAACTCGTTGCCGAATCGCTTTGGATTGACGAACTCGATCGGTTCAAAATCAGAGTGGTCGATTACCCAAACTGACGGTTCTACCGTATCCAGTCTCGCAGCTCGGACACTCATACCTGCGAATTTTGTTGTTCGTGGCGGCTCAAATGAAGGCAACGCGAAATTTAAATCCAATGCTTTAAGCACGTTTTATCCAGCCAATAATGGCCGCCAACAATTAGGGATGAGGATCGTGCTGCGTACGCCAATTCTAGATTGATAGTTACAAAACGAGTT
>JAYVPE010000714.1:0-3174 GCA_043757575.1 Pirellula sp. | reverse complement strand
CTGTTGAAGCTGGAAAAGTTGATCCGCACAAAAATAAACGTTCGGCCATCATGATCTTTAACCTTGGGGCACCCAGTCAGATTGATACGTTTGACATGAAGCCCGATGCCCCAGCGGAAATCCGCGGTCCATTCCAGCCGATCTCAACCAAAGCAAGTGGGATGCAGATTTCGGAAATCCTGCCGCTTCACGCGAAGATCGCGGATAAGTTTTCACTCGTCCGATCCTGCTTCCATCGCGGAGCTGCCGTTCACGATGCCGGTTGGCAAATTATGCAGACTGGTCGGCAGTTTGCTGGCGGAGTCAACACTCCACACGTCGGTTCGGTTGCAAGTTACATGTTAGGCCGCCGCTCTGATTTGCCACCGCATGTGGTGTTACCCGAAACGATGGGGCGTGGGGGTGGCAATCTTCCGAATGGACAAGCTGGCGGCTTTTTAGGCAAAGCACAAGACCCATTCGCCCTAATGGCAGACCCATCTCAAAAGGATTTCAAGGTCCCTGATTTACTTCCACCGGACAATATCGGTACTGCTCGCATCGATCGCCGACGCCGGATGAGAGACATTGTCGACGGCGCTATCCGAAACTTTGAGTCGAGCGAGTCGGCCAAGTTGATGGACGATAATTTCCAGTCAGCTTACCGGCTCATGACCAGTCCCGAGGCTAGAAACGCATTCGATCTCAATCAAGAACCGATATCCGTCCGAGAACGTTACGGCATGCATCGATTCGGGCAATGCTGTCTGCTGTCCCGTCGTTTGGTCGAGGCGGGAGTACGCTTCGTAACCATCAATACCTTCTTGACGGTGTTCGACGAAATCAGTTGGGACATTCACGGCAGCAAGCCGTTCACGTCGATCGAAGGAATGAAAAACGTCGTAGCTCCGATGTACGATCAAGGTTATTCGGCGTTGATTGAGGATCTCCATCAACGCGGTATGCTGGACGATACATTGGTTTGCAATCTGGCTGAATTTGGCCGTACGCCCAAAGTGAATCCCGCAGGCGGCCGCGATCACTGGCCTCAGTGCTTTACTGTCTACTTCGCCGGTGGTGGTGTTCAAGGAGGTCGAATCATCGGCGCAAGTGATCCGATCGGCGCTGTGCCTGTAGAACGTCCAACGGAGCCACCGGAAGTTGTAGCGACAATTTTCCACTCGCTTGGACTTAATCTTGAGAGTCACCTACCTGGTCCTGCCGGTCGCCCTTTCCCACTAGTTGACTTCGGTTATCGCGAGATCAAAGAACTGTTTTGAAGCGTAGCTCGGTGATGATCTCGGGGGCATTTCAGGGCCAGTTGGTGACAATCACAATCCCTTGCCCGGATTATTCATGGGCAATCACGTTTGTGTTGTAAAGTATTGCTGCGGTGGACATTGCCAAAAACAGTTCGAAACCGGACTGCTTTTCGTAACCCGATGCGTTAGAGGGATTATACTGGTCCCTCGCTAACGCTTTTTGAAGTTGCACTACTCTGGGATTAATGGTTTTAAGGCCAAGGGCCTTGTTCAACATAGCCTGGGGCAACACCCCAGGCACTCGGAAAACATGTGGTTTCTTTGGCCAACGGCCATATTCATCCTGGACGGGAATGGATTGATTATGGCCTTTGGCCAAACTGATTCGTTTCGTATGAGTTTCCAGGGGCGTTGCCCAAATGGTGCTCACTTTGGAAGCGTAACGGCGCGAGCCGTACGGTGAATTGGACGAATCGCAACGAAACCGGATGGCTCGCGCCATTCCGCTAAAAATTATTTCGGTAAAGTGAGTGCCATTGGGCGTTGCCCCTGGCTACGTTGATTATGGCCTTTGGCCAACAGAACGGTTGCGAAAAGCGCAAGTTCAAAAATTAGGCTTCGGGTTATGAATAATTCAGGCGCATCATCCAAACTAACATTTGGGAGCAAACTGAGGCGCAGTCACTAGCTTGCGCAATCACTAGCTTGCGAGTCGCGCTATGCTAACAAGTCCGCTAGGACGACGAGCATCGCATCGATCTGTTCATCGGTTCCGACGCTGATGCGAAGGCCATCGCTCCAGAGGGGATAGTTCATATAGCGTACTAGAATTCCATTTCTTTTGAGCTGTTCGTAGAGCGGCTTCAACGGCCGATCGCTTCGGGTGCACCATAGAAAATTAGCGTGCGACTCGATCACCTCGAATCCAAGTTTCTTAAAAGCGACAAGCATACGGGTTCGCGACGCTAGGATCCTCGCAACGTTTGCCTTAAGCCACACCTGATCCGATATCGCGGCGGTCGCGCCAGAGAGTGAAAGCAAATCGGTGTTGTACGAGTCTTTGACCTTGCGAAGCGTCTGTACAATCTCGGGATGCGCGACCAAGTATCCGAATCGCAAACCAGCTAAAGCGTAGGATTTGCTGAGTGTTCGCGTTACAATGATCTTGGGGTTCTGTTGAATCAGTTCGATGCAATTCGTAGGTGCGAAATCTACGTACGCCTCATCGATCACTACTGGACAATCCACGCTTTGAGCAAGCCGAAGTATCGACGCATGGTCGACCATCGTTCCGCTAGGACTGTTAGGATTGGGCAAGTAAATTAGTTTAAGTGCATCGTCCCTGGCAAAGAAACTGGCGGACAAACCAAAATTCGTGTCGAAAGCAATCTCTTCAAACTTGGCTGCTTGCAACTCGGCCAAGGTCCGGTAAAGGATATAGCTTGGGTAGGGTAACCTTATTTTTTGACCTGTCCCAACGAAAGCTCGCGTCAAAATCGTCAAGCAATCATCGCTGCCATTGCCGCAAAGAATCATTTCGGGATCGACCCCGAGCACCTCCCCGGCAGCCCGTCGGAATACAGTCCCGAGCGGATCGGGATAGCGTTCTAATTTCGAAGTCGCTTGGTGAATCGCTTCTACCACTCGAGGTGAGGGCGGATAAGGATTCTCATTTGTATTGAGCTTGATCACTTTGCCCGTTTGCGGCTGTTCGCCGGGGGTATAGGGGCGCATCGAAGCAATTTCGCTACGAAAGAATCTCTGGATGGAATCGTTGCTCATCTAGTGTTTTTGGCAAGTAGGCAACCCAAACGATTTTCTGTTCCAGATTTGAGCGGAAGAGGCCCTCGCACAAGAGTACGACACTTATGGCTGCTCCACTTAAGTCCTGACCCGATTCGCGCTTCCCCCTCGCGAGAGCCACTTCCGCACA
>JAYVPE010000713.1:0-3178 GCA_043757575.1 Pirellula sp. | reverse complement strand
CCCGATCGCAATACGGTAGCCAACCTCCCTCGATGAGAAGCGGTGCATCCAAAATAATCATGTGCTTTGATGTGTCTTGTTTTAATGTGTCCAATTCGAATTTGGCGATCTGACGAATGCGAGGATGTACGATCGCCTCCAGTTTCTTGCGCATAGTCTGGCTGTCTGCCGAATCGCCAAAGACCAGTGAAGCCAATTTCTTGCGGTCAATGGCTCGTGATAAGCCAGGATGATCGCCATTCTCGATCAAAATGTTTTTGCCAAATATTTTTAGCAATAAATCGATCACCTCGGGTTCCAGCAAAACGCGATGTGCGATTTCATCGGCCGAAATGATGGTTGCATTCAATGCTCCCAACATGCGAGTCACTTGGCTTTTGCCACTCGCAATCCCACCGACCACACCAACGACAAATGGCGTTTTAAATTGTTGCGTACGCCTCATAGCAACTCACACTCTGCCCAACTGCTTCCATATTTGACATCCACCTTGAGCGGCACGTTCAACGGCATCACTGTCGTCATGACTTCGCGAACAACCGTTGCAAGCTGGTGCACATAGTCGTCCCGCACCTCGAAGATCAGTTCGTCATGAATCTGCAACAGCATTCGGGCTGGCCAATCCAGCGACTTCATTTCTTTTTGCAACGCGATCATCGCCAGTTTAATCATGTCGGCTGCGGAGCCTTGTATGACAGTATTGATGGCCATGCGTTCTGGTTCCAGCAACTGTTTTTTCTTTTGATCTGGCAATGACGCATAGTCTCGAATGCCGCGTAGAAATCGCTTGCGACCCGACATTGTCGAGACATAGCCGTCTCTGCGGCAGTCCATCAGTGTTGATGCAATAAAACCCTTGACGCCTGGATACTTTGCAAAGTACGCATCGATAAATGTGGTCGCGTCCGTTCGGGAAATCCCCAACGCCTTGGCGAGACCAAATGGACTCTGACCGTAAATGATGCCGAAGCTAACTGCCTTGGCGCTGCGACGCATATCGCTGCTCACCTCACTCGGGTCGACTCCGTTTACTTGCGCTGCCACGCTAGTATGGATATCGAGATCATCGTGAAACGCTTGATGCAATGAAACATCGCCACAATAGTGTGCCAAAACTCGAAGCTCAATTTGCGAGTAGTCGGCGGTCATCAGCGACCAACCAGCCTCCCTGGGCAGGAAAGCAGACCGTATCGACCGCCCCTCGGGAGTCCGCACAGGAATATTTTGAAGATTTGGCTCGACGCTGCTAAGCCGTCCAGTCGCCGCGATATCCTGCCGAAACGACGTATGCAGTCGATTCGTTCTTGGGCTGATCAAGCGTGGCAATGATTCAACATAGGTGTTAATTAGTTTGGTCAACTGACGATACTCGACTATTTTGGCTGGCAACGGATGCTCTGAGGCCAGTTCCTCAAGAACCTCGGCATCCGTACTTGGTCCGGTCTTGGTCTTTTTGACCACTCTCAATTTGAATTTTTCGAAAAGTATGTTTGCCAGTTGTTTGGGGCTATCTGGATTGAACTCCTCTCCTGCCAACTCCATGATGTGAAAACGAATTGCGTCGGCTTTCAATTGAAACTCGCCGCCCAGTTGCTTCAGTCTCAAACTATCGATACGTATCCCTTCAAATTCCATGTCGGCCAAGACCCCCATGAGTGGAATCTCAAGACTCTGCATGACTTCAATCAATTTTTCGTTTCGCAGTCGCTCTTTCATGGGAGCAACTAAACGGAAAGGTACGTCGACATCCTCGCATGCATAAGTGGCAATGTCAGCGATAGGGACCTGATCCATCGTAACTTGATTTTTGCCAGAACCGATCAAGGACGCGGTCGTGATTTTCGTCTGCCCCAACCAACGCTTTGTAATATCATCAAGATCATGATTGCGGCCACCCGCTTCCAGCAAATAGTCCGCGACCATCGTGTCAAATCCGATGACTGCAATCGGCATGTCGTGTGATCGCAATACGATTGCATCGTATTTGATGTTTTGTCCCACAAAGTACTTGCCGGTGTCTGCGAGCAATGGAGCGAGTAAGCGGCGAACAAAATCAAGCTCCAGAACAGGTGTCCCCTTAGGCCCGCGAACAGGAATGTATGCAGCTTGCCCTTCGGCCCATGACAAACTGACTCCGACCAACTCCGCATCGCGGGGACGAGTCGACGTCGTCTCGGTATCGATTGCGATCGTTTCGATTGCGGTTAGTTCATGAACAAGTTGTTGCAACTGTTCAGGACGGTCAATCAATCGATACCCATCCGTTGGAAGCTTAAAGGCAACCGCTGGTTCAATCGTGCCTAGCAGAGACACAAACGCATCCGAGAGTTTACGGAATCCGAGTTCGCGAAACAAATCCGTCGCTTGATTGCGATCAAAAGTACCTGGTCGCATTTGGGACCATAGCAAATCGATAGGGCATTCTCGACTCAATCGAACCAAGTCTCGGCTCAGCAAGGCGAGGTCACGATTGTTTCTCAAGTTCTCTTTGCGTTTCTCGCCAGCCACAAGATCGATGTTATCGAGCACTTCGTCGAGTGTATTGAACTGTTCCAGCAACTGTTGAGCAGCCTTGGGTCCGATGAGTGGAACGCCGGGCACATTGTCTACCGAGTCACCAACAAGCGATTGAAAATCGACCACTTGATCGGGACGGATTCCCCAGACGGTTTTCAGTTCTGGTTCGCCAAATAATTCGTTTTTGCGGATGTTGAGCATCTGCACGCGATCCGATATCAGTTGCCGGCAGTCCTTATCGCTGGTGACCAACAGGACACGAGCACCGTGCTGTTCGGCTTGGTACGCCAAGGTAGCCATGATGTCGTCCGCTTCGAATCCAGGAGCGGAGACTTGAGGGATGGCCAAAGTATCGAGGCATCGATGGATGAGAGGGATCTGCTCTCGCAAAGAGTCCGGCATCGACTCGCGGTTGGCTTTATATTGATCGTAAAGATCGTTGCGAAATGTTTTATCAGAGACATCAAATGTGCAAACGAGAAAATCCGGTTTCCATTGTTCGAGCAGATTCGCAATGTCTCGCAAAAAGCCATGGGCGGCGCCCACTTCGCCCCCTTGCGGGCTGGTCATCGCCGGAAGTGCATGGAACACTTGGTAGATCAGCGAGTGGGAATCGACCAGGATGACCAAATCCCCTTCGGTTGGAAATGGAGGCTTGGTT
>JAYVPE010000712.1:0-11898 GCA_043757575.1 Pirellula sp. | reverse complement strand
CAGCAAGAATCCGAACAAGGGAAATGTAGTGAGAAAAAAAATCGCAATTCCAATCTTTTTCCACTCCCAACGCGAGTTGTTGGGGAAGTTGGGCTAGTGTTGCAAAACAGGTGATTGCTTGTCCATTGTTGCCATCCCATAGGTATGTGTATGCCTTTCGTTCGTCCAAAAGTAGTGGTGTAAACCAAGGCGAAAGATTCTCAGCGGAAGCAGTTTTGATTTTGCCAATATGTTCATTGTACAAACGGTCCCATTCGGGATCCCCTGAGATTACCGCCTGTAGCAACTCTGCCCATGTCACTTCTCCCGCCTTGACAGATTTTGTCAATTCGATTCCAAGCGAGACTTGCTTTTGGATTAGGGGAGGAAGAAACTTTCGATTAGTTGGATTGCGGATCCAATCAAGCAAGTCGGGCCCTGCGAGGATCACTGCACCGTGGTCCGTATTACTGCGAAAAATGCGGCCAATCGCTTGTACAACCCGCGTGGCCACATGCCCAAGGCGAATCGTATCGACTCGCACGCCTTCGTCCATAAACCGATCAAATAGAAGTTCACCTTTGGGTAAACGATCCAATATCAATACCCGGCAAGCATCACCAGCCAAGTCGATTCCATCGTAGCGGGCAACGAGGCCAAGAAGCTGCGGCTTCTTCGACTTGCTGAATTCTTCAATCCCTTGGTGTCCACTTTCTGTCTCAAAAACGTCTGAGGGAGGTGACCATTGATCGGCCTTACTTTTTGAAGGCGAGATAACGCAAGCCTTATAGTTCTTAGTCAATTCCAAAGCACAATCCCGCTGTACTTTGTCGGTCTCGCCTGGGGAGAAGACAAATAGACGCTGAGCGTCGCCCGATTTCCCACCTGGCCGTACAATCTCGGGGGTCGGACGACCGTAAGTTCTTACGAATGCGGAGTCGGAAGGAAGCGTTGCGGTCAAATAGATTCGCCGAACACTGGAGTCGAAGTATGGGAGCGTATGCAATGGGATTACGGGGGGGCTAATTTCAATCGAAGTGCTGCTCATGACGACGCAGCAGTGGCCAAGATGATCTGCAAGGTAGTTCCAGGCATACTTTGAGTTCTGATCGCTAGTAACACCATTCTCAACTAAGAGCTTGCGTAGTTCCTGGGCGTGCTTCCAGACAATGAACATCGGAACAAAAAGTAAGGTCAGGGCATTGCCACCAACAATGTCGTCGAGACGGCTGGCCCCAACCGTGTTTGCAAAGTGTGGTCGATACAGTTGAATAATCTTCGCAAATATCGCTGAGTCATGAGGAACCTTAAGTGTGAATTGATCACGGATTGTCCCTTCCGCTACATGCGCATCATCGAAAATCAATGCACGAACATCCCGCTCGCGAAAGGTTGAAAAGCCATTGAACACTGAAGCGTAGTTTGTAACGCAGAATGTTTCCGCCGCCTCAAACCCCTCCTTGTTTGTCCATTCGCTTCGATAGCGAGTGGCAACCGACAACCCAATCTCTCCTGCGCGTTTCTGGGTCTGCTCGACGAGCTGGTTATTCGCTACTACATACAGCACGCGCTCATTCGTTTCATTCACGAGAGACTGAGCCATTAGCAAGCCTACAAGCGTCTTCCCACCGCCAGTATTCATTTCTACAACAACATCTGGCTTGTCGCGATGAGACTGCCATCCGCGCAACGCTTCTGCTTGCGGCTCCCAGATATTTTCGATTGAGCCACGCAATGTTGATTGTTTGAAAATTTCAAGCGGATCAATCGGCTTAGTCGCGGCTGTTCCAACCGACAGCTTTAGTTTTCGTAATCCCATATTCTCAGATACTCCAAAGCAAGCGTGAACGACCGCAAATGCTGGCGGATCAACCTTGGCCTCAAAACCGTGAAATTATCACGGCGTTTATCGAAAATCAGAACGGTTGAACCCAAAGGGCGATTGTTTTTGTGAAACTTTCCGAATAATATCTAATTAGGTCATTATGTGCAAGCAATCCAGTCAAGAAGTTGTGAAAAACTCGCAACAATGCCATGTTAATCAACTTTTCAGTCGAAAACTTTCGCTCATTTGGTGACGAGCAGACGCTTAGTTTGATTGCTAGCTCGGCTCAGACTGGGCACGAGGCGCATTGCGTGCCGATTCCGGCGTCGGATCAGCAGGCGCTGCGGGCGTCGGTGATTTATGGTGCGAACGCAGCGGGGAAGTCGAATCTGGTGAAAGCGATCGACTTCGCTCGCGATCTGATTATCGGCGGCGCGGGGCCGAGGAAGCGGATCGCCCTGAATCAGTTTCGCTTCACGGAAGACGCTGCCAAACCGTCGTCGTTCGAGTTCCGATTTATGGTCGCTGGTCGTGTGTTCGTTTACGGCTTCGATATCACAAAAGAAGAGGTGAATGCGGAATGGCTTTCGGCAACGACAGACAGCGGGCGTGAGTCGGACTTGTTCAGTCGCAGTGGAAAGAAAATCGAATTCGGCGACTTCAAGAAGTTTGGCGAGGAGGCTGTCACGTCGTCCGAAGCACTTAAGGCACTGAAACTTCTCGGCGTGCGTCCGAACCAGCTATTGCTGAATAAGATAGTTGATCTCGACCCGGAAAAACGAGGTACATTGCTGCACAACGTTGTTTGGTGGTTCACCGATTGTCTCGTGGTAATCTCACCAGATGCGACGTTCGCACCGATCATTGACTATCTTGACGCAGATGCGCCATTCAGGGATTTTGCCAGCCAGTTTTTGGGTACGATTGGTACCGGCATCGGCGGACTCGGGATTGAACAGACGGCAATCAAAGCCGACCAGTTACCCAAAGGTTTAATCGAGAGTTTGCAGTCGATCAACGAGGTCGAGGTCACACCGATTGCAATCGGTGCGGGCATGAGCTTGCAACTTGATCCAAATGATCCGGCAACGGTGATTCGTCGAAATCTCGCTTCGACGCATCGAGTTGGCGACAAAGAATACAATCTGCCCTTCCAAGAGGAGTCTGACGGTACACAGCGATTCCTCAACTTGCTGCCGGCATTGTTTCGTTTGCATACTGGCTGTCAAGTTTTCGTGATTGACGAACTGGATCGCAGTTTGCATCCGCTGCTTGCCCATGCGCTGATCAAGTTTTTCGTTGAGTCGTGTCCTGGATCGTGTCAGCAGTTGATTGTAACGACGCATGAAACGCATTTACTCGACCTTGATTTGCTGAGGCGTGACGAGATTTGGTTTGTCGAAAAGGATGAACGGCAGCAATCGCATTTGTACTCGCTCACTTCGATGAGCGTTCGTAAGGATTTGCGAATCGAAAAAAGTTACTTGCAGGGTCGCTTCGGAGCGGTACCATTTGTCGGCGGAATGGACAAGTTGCGAGAACTGGTCGAGTGTCGATCAGGTTTGGGCAATGCGTAAGAACCGCCCGCTCAAGCGGGTCGACGGAGTTCATCGTGATGCAATTTTGGTCGCTCAAGGCGTGATTAGGATTCCAAACTAAGCGATCTACGCTAAACAAACCAACTTGGCGCGACCAAGAACAGCGGGCCGCTGGGGTGGACACGAACATGGTTGATTTGAGTTGCTTGCCATGTGATGAAGGCTTGAGAGATATGCGGCGATTCGTCGGGTGTTGTGAGACGCATATTGAGCTGGCGTTGGAGGTGCGATTGGGCAAGGTTTCCATCGAACTTGGGTTCGCTTTCATCGAGCGATGTGTAAAGCGGCATCGACATGAGCTGGTAATTCGCCAGAAAGCCTGAGCCCACCTGCGCGAGTGCGTTGATATATGCGCAAAACTTGGATGGAGCGAAGTGACTGGTCACTGCATCGTAAACGAAATACTTGATAGTACGTTTACCCCAGAGTTCCTGCCCTCGAGGAGTGCTGACTTCCTCGTTCCAGCGTTGAGCGTTGCTAAAAATGTCAAACAGATCGCCAGCATAGTGAAGTTCGTAGTCATTGCTCGCAGATATCGCACTCGATACAAGCATAGCCCGAGCAACTTCAGCATTGGTGTCGATTGACTGTGTCAAGAGTTCTGCAATCGACAGGTGATTAAGGCGTTTGATGTCACTGGGCGAAATGGTTGGCAGCAGCATTGTTTGAAATGCTCGCATGCCGACGCGCCGCATGAGGAGAATCGTATTTGCGGCTAAATTGCGTCGGCCACGTGTGACATGCGAGCTGACCATTGCGACAAACGTGTCTGTCGGTGCTTGCGGTTGAAATAGATGGGATGTGGCAAACTTGGCGTGGTTGGCGACCGGATCTGCACGGCTGACTTCGAACTCTATCCAAAGTCGCTTCTGTCCATCGTCACGAGTAAGTAACACGTCGGCGCGAGCCGAGTAACCGAGCACTCGTTGCCACTCTGCGTCTAGAACGTCAACTTCATGCGTGCAGGTCCAACCGGCAGGACATGCCGCCGCGAATCGTTCTTGGAGAAATCCGATTAGGCTTCCCAACTTAGGTTCCTCGCTTGGCTTTGATGTAGGCACGAACTAACACGTTGGTGAGTACGTTGATGTGGCGCGGCGTGTGAGTGATTTCGTTCCATTTTATGTTATCCATTTCCTCCCAACGGCCGCTGGTCCAGCGGCAGATGGGGGCGATGAGTTGCAACTCGCGGATTACGTCCGCTCCGGCGGTTGGTTTGCGAGGGTCGATGCTGGGCATGATGGAGTCCATCAAGCGGCCCATCGCGCGGATGCCGGCCCCGTGCATGAGACGGCTCTTCGTGGGAGGTTTGCCCCAAGCGTCGGGGAAGACGTCGCGGACTGCGGACCAGTAGATCAGCAGCAGCGAAGTGATTCCCTCGAAGTCGGTCTCTCCGGTGGCGATGTTGCGATATGGGAAGAGGCAACCGGAGGGTTGAGACAAACTTTCCTCGACCATTTTGACGATCGAATTGTCGGCGATGACCGTGGAAGATTTCTCCTCCTTCGGTGTTGACGCGCGTTGGACGAGCCCGAAGAACGGTGAGGTCTTCTCGCGATTGAGCCAGTCACAAATGGCCGACGGCATTTTCTTGGCCGACAAATTTGCGGGCAGGTTACTGCTGACTTCAGGAAGCAGTTCGGTGATCAGTCCGCGCGGTAGTGGTTTGGCACTGTTGACGCGCAGGAATTGATCGCGTTGCAAGTCGACTTCGTCAGCGACAAATGCGTTGACCGGAATGGGGAAGTCGCGGCGTTTGCACTTTGACAGCGCGATCGCTCGCTGTTGCCCGTCGACGATCCATGCGGGCTTGGGGCCATCGCCTGAATGAAGCGGTATTTCCAGGGTGCCGGACTTTGCATATCCATCGTCGGCTCCCGGACCACGACTCTGTTTGAACTTTACATTCGATGACAGCGCGAGAATGATCGAGTTGGGGAAAATGATTGACTCGGAATCAAGATAGTCGACGATGTTCTGCACATGCTGGCGGACATCGGGACGCTGGTAGCCGATCAACGTGCCATCTTCATCGCGAGTGATCCGAGAGATATCGGCGACCTTCAGTAACTCGTCGCTGGTCAGCGTGAACATGAATAGCGGGTGTGCTGAGTTTTGGTCGATGCGTAAGGCTCGCCGCCGGATTGATGTCGTCTTTGTATTCTTGACACTAGCCATTGAGACTCTCCACAACTTCGGTATACAGCGACGCGAATCGCTTTTGCTCACAGGCATTGTCATTGTCACGAAACATCCGCAGAAGCGGCGTGTGGCGCAGCGACGGTTCGATCATTAACTGTTGCAGAATAAGCTTCTTTACTTCATCGTCTGACATGGGTTGGCGATCGTACCTAACAAGCGGTGGCTGCTCGCTGAGTAATTTGCGATAGCGTTTGGTCAGGCTCGATGCGGTCGGGGGTTGGCGGGATTCACGTAGTATTTTGTGGGCCAGACGCGTATTGAGCGATCGACGCGCGCCACCCATGGCGGCTTGCAGGCGAGCGTCGCACGGAAGGAGATTTCGATCGAGGCCGTCGAGCAATCGCGCACCCGAGCAAACTATCGAGAGCGAATCGGGATCGGCAAGGTTGTCGACGCCTTGTCGCAGATCGTCGGCAATCGCGGCGAGATAGTTTTCTGAAGCTACAACCAGAAGTGAACGTTTGGGGTAGGTGGCCATCAGCGCCGTCAGGCTACGAGGACGCTCTTTGAAGTGGGATTTCCAATGCGACTCTGTTGCTTGCCACCAATTTTTTGCGGCTGTACCTCTCGCTTCATCCGATAAAGTCGCTGCAACCGAGTCGGGGTGGCTCTTCGAGAAAGTTGCGGCGTAGGGTGCGATCTCATCGTCAAATCGAACCAGCCCGAAACCTGCCGAGCAAACCCAGATGTCGATGTCGAAGTATGAAGACTCGAAGGAGCGAACATTCGCCCAGTGATCTCCAGCATAGAGATCTTTTACGGGAACGTGAGCTCGCCAATGCCGATTCGTGCGAGTGTGCCATTCCTGCATTCGCTCACACAGGGTTCCGGCGGGGACGTTGCGAAGTTGGCACTCTTCGGCGACAGGATATCTTTTATCTTTGGTGCAGGTAACGACGACATTGACAACGGTCATTCGTGCTCCCCACTGTAGGAGCAGCCGCAGGTGCAGGTCTCGCAGACGACGACCCGCGACAGCGGGCCTAGTCGGGGCTTCAGTTGTCGCCAAATCCAGATCGCGATGTTTTCGCTCGTCGGATTTTCGAGTCCCTCAATCTCATTGAGATAGTAATGGTCTAGGCGGTCCAAGATCGGCTTAAAGGCTGACTTGATATCGGCAAAGTCAATGACCCAACCCAACCGTTCGTCGAGAGGACCAGATACATGAAGCTCGACGCGAAACGAGTGCCCGTGCAGTCGACCGCACTGATGCCCTTCGGGAACATACGGTAAGCGGTGAGCTGTTTCGAATCGAAATTCTTTGTAAAGGTCCATCAAGTCAGCTCCCGCATTACGGCAATCCGATCAATTTGTGTGTTTGCAAACTCAACTCCCATTGCGGATGGTCCAAACAATACTGTGCCGCCAACTGAGTGTTTTCGGATTGCGAAGGCCCATCCATCGGCTGCAGGAAAAAGCGATCGAATTCGAGTGATGTGAATCGAGATGGGTCGCCACCAAGTTGCGGATATACCAACTTCAGTTCGTCGCCCCGAGTCAGCACCAGCGGGGCATTGGCCTTTGGGCTGACGCATATCCAGTCGATTCCAAGCGGTGGCAACTTCGTCCCATTCGTTTCGATCGCGACTGTGAAATCCAGTTCGTGCAACGCCTCGACAATTGCCGTGTCGAGTTGCAACAGTGGTTCGCCGCCTGTGCAGACAACCAACTTACTACCAACCCAACCGCCGTCATCATTCTTAGGCCAGCACCCGTCGACCGCTTCTGCAATTTCTTTTGCGGTCGCGTAGACGCCACCACGAGGCCCATCGGTGCCAATAAAGTTCGTGTCACAGAACTGGCAAACCGCTTTGTGCCGATCTTCCTCTCGCCCCGTCCACAGATTGCATCCGGTAAACCGTAAGAACACCGCAGGCCGACCAGCGTGTGCTCCTTCGCCTTGCAGCGTGTAATAAACTTCCTTAATCGAATAGCTCATGTGCCAACCATCTCCGATTCAACGTAGCGCGTTGGATCAGGCAATTCGTTTAGCTCGAAACCTTGCCGACGAAGGATGCACGCATCGCAACAACCGCATGCCAAGCCCTCCGCAGTCGCTTCGTAGCAGCTAATCGTTGAACCGAAATCAACGCCGAGTTCCGTGCCGATGCGAATTATCTCGGCTTTGGTTTTGTCGATCAGCGGGGCATGAATGTTGACCGTGTGAACGCCATCAACCGACCGAGCAGTCGCCAAGCGGGCCATCGCTTGGAAGGCAGCAATGTACTCAGGGCGGCAATCTGGGTAGCCGCTGTAGTCGAGCGCATTCACCCCGATGAAGATGTCATTTGCTTGCCGCACTTCAGCCAGTGCGAGAGCGAAAGACAGAAAGACTGTATTTCGAGCAGGTACGTAGGTTAGGGGAATCGCGGCGTTCAGCTCATCCAGCGAACGGTCCTTCGGGACTTCGATCTCATCCGTTAACGCTGACTTCCCAAAGGCCCGAAGGTCGATCTCGATTATGACGTGGTCCTTCACGCTCGCAGTTTCAGTAACCACTCGAGCTGCCCTTAGTTCCGATTTATGTCTTTGCCCATAAGCAAATGACAATGCAGAGACGTTGAATCCCTCTGATTTTGCCATTGCCAATGTCGTCGTTGAATCAACACCCCCACTCAGTAACACGATTGCATTTTTCATTTTGATTCTCCAAGTCCTTTGAAACTGTGGAAACGTAACTGTATGCACCGCCTTTGCTAGCACAATAAACTACAGCCGTACCGTCCCCTAAGTCAAGTCCTAACTGCAATGATAAGGAAGAGACTGGTCGCGCAGTTAGTGGCGAATTTGGCCAGTACTTGTTTTGCGAGTTGTTTCGGAGCATTTGAATGCCATCGTACACGGGTCTGGCAAAACCGGAAAAGCGAAATTGTGAATTGGTCTTAGACCGCAGTTGTGGAGGCAATTCGCAAGCGTCATTGAATTGGCGAGAGTCTCATCCGGACCAAGTCTGAGGCCGAGCTTGTCAATTAGAATGCGTTGATGTTCCGTAGGTCTTGTAACGCACCGATTACGTATTTCTCGTCCGGTTTCAGTTGGAAGAACGATATCTACCAATCGGATCTCCGACAGCTCCGAAATAACTCGTCGGGGCTCGTCAAATGTACGATTTCCACAAGTCTTCGTCACTCCAATCCGTGACGTGCGTTCGCATAAGGTAGCAGCCATCACTTAGTTCGTGCCAGTTTGTTGCCCGTTTGATTTACTTCCATTCGATCAATGCGAACTTCTTGTCTTTGATCAAGACATTACTTTCGAACAGATGCGATGCTCTTGTGTTCTGTCCGAGTAGTCTGCCTATCACGCGAGAAACAGTCAGCGGATTACGGTTCTGCTTTTCACATCGAGCTTTTATGGATTCGAGTCGCTCTGTGATCTTATCGGCCGCCCGTTGGACGATTGCTTTGTCCTTCGCGATTGCCACGCATCTCAGTGCGAAAGCAGTTGAGCTCTCAGCGTTGCGCGAGGATGAACTCGACCCGCTTCTAGGACTGTTGAGCAACCTTGACGCAAACCTAAAGTTCTCGATTCCGCTTGGAGGCTTGCTTGCTTGTTACGTAAAGATGAGAACGCCCATCGTGTTTTAGAGATGCCATTGGTATCTATTTAGGATTCTTGTTCGCAGAGCCTATTGATCGTCCGCTGCTATCTCGAAAGGTAGATCGACCATTGTTGCTGGACGCGGAGCCGTTAGATTTTCCTGACGAGTCTCGGAACTGAGTTTGATTGCCGCTGACGCTCGAAGATCCAGATGTTGCTCCGCTTGACGAGCGAAATGTGGTCCGACTCTGCGTGTTTGTCGCAGACTGAACTAGACGCCCGCTGGCGTCACGAAATGTAGTGCGACTACCGGACGAGTCCGCTGCGCCAATTGATCGGCCTGAGCTATCACGGAATACCGTCCGGTTCCCTTGCTGAACCGCCGTACCAAGCGATCTCCCTGAGGCGTCCCGATATGTTGTACGATCTCCGTTACTGCCGCCAACCCCCGTCGCCCATGCTCCATTTGGCCAGTTTGAACCAATGGCAGGATCCGGACGCTGGGCAATGGCCGCGCCGCTATGACATAGGACATATACTAAGACTGCAATCCAACTTTTTCGAACGAACATGTGATCAGACCGTTGGTACGTTGTTTCAACTCTGCAAACGCCGTTTCATTGTATACAGATTGCTGTCCGTTTTCGAATCCAACAATTGGTAACGAAACTGACCAAGATCCATTAAGAATTAATCTAGCAAGCCACTAGCAATCCGTCTTCAACGACAAGTTCCACAATTTGTGCCTTTGGTTGTGGTTGAGTCAACTCGCCACGGAGGATTTTGACATTGGACGGGGCGACGATGCCGAGCGAAATCCGGTTGCCTTGGATCTTCACTACTTCGACAGTGATGTTGCCGTCGATAACCAGCTTATCACCAACTTTGCGACTTAGAACAAGCATTTTGATTCTTCCTTGAGTTCGATTGCTGCGGCAGTGCGAGAATCGTTGGTCTGCCGCGTCCCAACACTATTCATTATCAGCCGAGCCGTGACAACTCAGGTCAACGCTGAAGTAAATTCAAAATTAATGGACGATCAAGGCTTCCAGTAACCGCTGTCATCCACCAAATCTCGAAGTGGCACTTGGACCAGGGAAGCACCGTTGGGGAACCGAAGCGTTGCCGTTTCCCCTTCAACGGACACAAGAATGGGCCGAGGCCCGCGCACATATCGGTTGCTGATCGGGACGTCCTGGCCAATACGGGCCTTGATCGCATTGAGTTGATCTTCCGCTTCCTGGCAAAAGTCAATTTCCTTGGGCTTCTTTGATATGATCTATACTCCTTTGAACGAAGTTTGCCTGAGCACGTTGACAACTTTGGTCACTGACGAGCCGTCCTCATTCAACAATTAATGGTCGTGCAGCGTTTTTGGAATGACGCGACAGATTTCATACGGCAACAAATCGCATGTCCCGTGAAATGGAGACTGGAAAGCTTGACGGAGGCCGATCATCTCCCAGGGGGTGTGGAAGGGTCTTCGCAACAATCTGAACCCTATGCAGATACGCTTGGTTTGGCTTAATCCTGGACCAACTCCCAAGCGGCCACGCCCGCTAATACAGCGCCCGCGGAGGTTGCCGCGACGGCCACCCACACGCCAACGGCCCGCCCGAACTCAGCCGCCTGCGGGTCCCCCGGCGGTAAGTAGACTTGGACCCGGGCCCCGACCGGCGGTTGCGGCCGCCCGTGCCCGATTTGGCCACGGATTAGCCCCTCCCGCCCTTCGGTCGCGAATGCCACCCGAGGATAATACGAAGTGGCATCTTCCGAGTCCGACCGGTCGTGCCCGACGACCGTTCCGTAAGTCGCGGCCTCGAGCCGTAGTGCCCGGACCAGCAGCAGTACCCCAACTCCGGCGGTGACCGCCCCGGCTAGCACGCCCAACCCCGCCCCCATCGCCATAGGCATGCGCCCCTCCATCGCGTCGCCGCGGCACGCTTAGGAACAGGCAGCGTAAGCGAGGAAATACACCAAACCAAACCCGAATCACGGAATGCTTGGCTGCTTCCCTTTGTTCGGTGATGAACGGCTTGTATCTAGTTTGGTACGAATTTGAAATGGCTGAATCAGTTGTCAACAATACGATCGATCACAACGTCTATTGTATGAGTACTAATATCAGGACTCATCTGCCACCTCCGTGTTGTTGCTCTTCACTGGGTTGTCTTATGCTAATTTCGTTTCTTTCGCTTTGAGCGATTCTTGGTCAGCTTGTTTGTTCGCATGTCGCCAAATCGCTTCGACGATCAACGTCGCCATCTTTTGTATTTGCTCCTCGGACATCATTTGCATCTATCGTCTCATGTTCAGAACCGGTCTCGTCGAGGCCCGTTGCCCCGTCGTTTTGACCAGTCACAGAGAGCGAGGAAAGCGAACGAGAATCAAGCCGTTCGGGTAGAGAGTCCGAGACAATTTCCGAGAATCCAGAAGTTCTTTCGTTCTCGCGCTTCCATCGCAGGACCGCCCGCCCCAACAGAGTCTCCACTCTCGCAATTTGATCCGCTGGCGAAACCGATTCACGCATATAACCCCCTGAGATATGTCCAGACACGTTTAACCTACCAAACCGAACCAAACCGCTTCTCAGGACTAGCTATGCAATTGAGGGTAGTGACGTACCGAAAAATCATTTTGGCTCATCCGGCGTTCCGGGGAGGTCTACAAAAATCGCCTTGCAGTCACTTAGCTAGCGTTCGAAATCCCTGTGTTTTCTATGCGTTTCGGCGTCGAAAGTTCAATCGAAACCTT
>JAYVPE010000711.1:0-3190 GCA_043757575.1 Pirellula sp. | reverse complement strand
GCGAGTTCGGATCACTATTTGATAACAAAATTGACCATTCTGCCTGGGACCACAATCGCTTTGACGATCTGCTTTCCATCGAGCCACTCAGCAAGCTTCTCATGATTACGAGCTGCATGTTCAAGTTGCTCCGCGTTACTATCAGCCGGAACGACGAGTTTTGCGCGAAGTTTGCCATTGATCTGCAAAGGTACTTCAATCTCACTAGAGCGGGTCAGCGACTCGTCGTAAATTGGCCACGGTTCGTAAGCCAGTGATTGATCATTCCCAAGGGCTTGCCATAGTTCTTCGGCCATGTGTGGCGCATACGGAGATAGTAAAAGAACGAGCGATTGCATGCCTTGTTTAGGCCTCACCACTTCCTTCGTAAAGTAGTTCACAAACTCCATCATGCGAG
This sequence comes from Pirellula sp., assembly GCA_043757575.1. GTDB lineage: Bacteria > Planctomycetota > Planctomycetia > Pirellulales > Pirellulaceae > JBKCUI01. Next base: position 2,793 of record JAYVPE010000711.1, on the reverse strand, counting down.
CGATAGCCGTGTTGAAGCTTAGAGATTCAATGTCCCGGGTGACTGCCATAATCGTGCTGTGTATGACCCGATTTTGCTCGGTCGTCGGTACGATATCTTGAATGGAATCGACGAGCCGGTTGTCCTCTGAATGGGTATCAACCATTAATCGCCACACGCGATCCAGGAAGTTCCTGACGCCATTGACTCCCGTTGTGCTCCATGGCTTGGTCGCTTCCAATGGTCCCATGAACATTTCATAAAGCCGCAACGAGTCTGCTCCATATTCGGTCACAACGGAATCGGGATTGACTACGTTTCCGCGAGCTTTCGACATTTTATGCGCGCGACTGTCGATGCGGATAGAGGTATCTGCGACCAAGACGAAATTGTCTCCAACCTTGGTCACGTCGCTGTCAGCCACCGAAACCGTTTCAAGTGATTCTTTCGTCTGGGTGTGAACGAATCCTGACTCTCCCTTTTCGGTATGAACGGTGCTTACCCACAGACCTTGTAAAGTTTGGAAACCCGTGTATTCCACTTCACCGAGAATCATTCCTTGATTGACCAATTTATGGAACGGTTCGGTGTGCGAAACATAACCACGGTCGAATAGGACTTTGTGCCAGAAGCGAGCGTAGAGCAAGTGCAAGACAGCATGCTCTGCACCACCAATGTATAAATCGACAGGCATCCAAGCTTTTTCTTTTGCACGATCTACTATCGCTGACGTATTCTTGGGATCGATAAATCTCAGGTAGTACCAACATGAACCAGCCCACTGGGGCATTGTGTTGGTCTCGCGTCGATAACGTTTGCCTTCGATGGTCACGTATAGCCAACTGTCGTCGGCCTTAGCAAGCGGCGGTTCGGGTCTGCCGTGCGGCTTGTAATCCTCGAGTTGAGGCAAATCGACAGGGAGGTCTTTGACATCCACAGCACGTATGATGCCGGTCGGTTTTCCAGACGCGTCCAACTCGTGCAAGATCGGGAACGGCTCGCCCCAAAATCGTTGTCGACTGAACAACCAATCGCGCAATTTGTAATTGATTGCTTGTCTTGCAACTCCCTTCGCAGTCAATTCAGCGATGATCCTGTTCTTGGCCTCTTGAGTGTCTAAACCATTGAGCAATCCGCTGTTCAAGGCAAGTCCTGCACCTGTAAAACACAAATCGCCGTCTAGGATTTTTTTGCGATCGGAGTGACTGGGAGGGGGTTCGACCACGCATTCGACGGATAGATTAAAAGCTTTAGCAAATTCGAAATCTCGCTCGTCGTGCGCTGGCACAGCCATAATCGCACCGGTTCCGTAACCTATCAAAACGTAGTCCGCGATCCAAATCGGAATCGGTTTCAATGTGACTGGATTGATAGCGTAGGCCCCGGTAAAGACCCCGGTCTTCTTTTTGTCGCCGTCGGTGCGATCTCGATCGCTCTTGAATGTTGCCGCGTCGCAATATTGCTTGACCGACGCCGCTTGATCGGCAGTCGTTACCTTTTTTACAACTGGATGCTCCGGAGCGAGAACCATGTAGGTTGCTCCGTATAACGTGTCAGGCCGGGTTGTATAGATGCGGAGTGCGTCGTCCGGGACGGTTTCTAAAAACGGCTGGCCCATTCGGCTGTTTTGCCAATCGGGAAACTCCGAGGGTGAAACAATCGGGAAATCCACTTCGGCACCGGTACTGCGGCCAATCCAATCGGATTGTAGTTTCTTGATTCCGGGTGTCCAATCAAGCCCGTCCAGATCGCTGATCAATCGGTCGCCGTAAGCGGTGATACGCAGCATCCATTGGCGTAGCGGCATGCGTTGAACTGGATGGTTTCCGCGTTCGCTTTTTCCGTCAATAACCTCTTCGTTGGCCAAAACAGTGCCCAAGCCAGGGCACCAATTTACTAACGCTTCGCCTTGGTATGCAAGTCTGTGTTTATCTCGAAACAGAGCGACCGCGTCTTGTCCTTGTGCAGCCACGTCCGCAGGAACAGCAAGTTCTGAAATGGGCCGACCGCGTTGTTGTTCTAGATCAAACCAAGTATCGAACAGGAGTAAGAAAATCCATTGAGTCCAGCGAAAGTACTCTCTATCGGTAGTCGCTAGACAGCGATCCCAGTCGTACGAAAAGCCGAGATCCTTTAGCTGACGGGTGAAAGTGGCTATGTTTGTTTCCGTGCTCACCCGAGGAGGAACATTGTGCAGGATTGCATACTCTTCTGCTGGCAAACCGAAGGCATCGTAGCCCATAGGGTGAAGCACCGATTTGCCACGCATGCGCCAGTAACGCGATTGAATATCGGTGGCCGTATATCCCTCGGGGTGTCCCACATGCAGTCCTGCTCCGCTTGGATAGGGAAACATGTCCAGAATATAGACCTTTTCTCCTGCGGGCATTTCAGGGGTAAGAAACGTTTTGTTGCTTTCCCAATACGCTTGCCATTTCGGTTCGATAACGGCTGGGTTGTATCGTGGCATCTATTGTGTCGTTGGTTTGGAGTTATGCGGAGTGGATCGCTCGGTTATCGACTGCCAACGCCGCCTCGTGCAAAGTCTCAGCAAGCGTTGGGTGTGCATGGCAGGATCGGGCGATATCTTCACTGCTTGCACCGAACTCTATGGCAATCGCCGCTTCGGCGATTAGATCGCCTGCTCGAGCACCAATAATATGGACACCCAGGACGCGATCGGTCTTGGCATCGGCAAGGATTTTTACGCGTCCCTCGATTTCACCAAGAGTTCGAGCGCGACCATTGGCTCCGTAGGCACCAATACCCTTCTTGTACTCGATTCCAGCCTCCTTGAGTTGCTCTTCGGTCTTG
>JAYVPE010000710.1:0-3192 GCA_043757575.1 Pirellula sp. | reverse complement strand
ATTAAATGACAAGTTCGATGGCTGTTAACCTGTTCCTGGTGGATGCGTCAAAATCCTGGGTCGTAGAATGCTCATTCAACGCGATTCTGTCGTTTCGTTTCAAGTCCTATGGCCTGAAATCAAGAATCTACGCGTTCAACGCCAACTAAGGCTTCCTGCCATCCTCGACAGAGTACATGGGGCATGCGCGCCTTCAAACGACAACCGTATATTTCCATTTGACCAACTTTGGCGAAGAAGCGGCCGTCGCCAAGATCAATCAACTCATGGCCGATCGGATTAGCCGCCAGTTCCGACAAAACGGAAAGGAAGCAAAGGTTGCGATCGTGGCGTCCATGCGCAAGCTGATCACGATAATCAATCTCTTGATCAAAAACGACGGAACTGTGGAGCAACGAAAAAAGCGTTTCAAAGAAAGCTGAAACGCTTCGATGATTGACTCATCTTCGGCTCCGCTATCCCTCGCACAGTTGTGTCCCCACAGAGCTGCGCTATGTTTTGATGAGCAATCACATTAGAACGGACAATCGTCAAGAAGAGAAACGAAATATTGCCTTATCGAGCCTATGTCTGGAAAATCCCAGAGGTTCGGGGACTGGTCGCCGAGCGAAACTCACTCACGCCCAGAATCAAAAGAATTCAAAAAAAGATTTTTGAATCAGCCATTGCCAACTACTGACACCGTCGCTAGCTCTAGATTGGTTAATCTAAACCTAGATTGATTCGTCGGCATTGTTCGTCATGCGGTATGAGCTTACTTATCTTCGTACACGACGGTTCCGTTTTGTCTTGCCCAGGTTTCTGAAAAACCAACATGCGATATTGCATTGCGGCTTCTGTCCAATTGCCGATCGGTTTCCGTAACCACTACGGCAGGATCAAGTTCATAAATAATCTTGATCTTTGTTTGGTTGGATGCGAAAAAAATCGCCAAATACACCTTTCGATTCCGCCAAATCCGCTGCAACGATTCCGCTCGTTTACTTGGAGGTTCTTTGAAAATGCGGTCAAGCTGACCGGAGCCGCCTTCCTTGCACGAAAGATACTCGTATTGGATGGATTCGTCATTGATATCGCACGCATCTGCGGCTCGTTTCGAAATAATTACCTTATGGCCTAGAACCTCGGCCATAATCATTTCTTTGACGAGTCCAGGCTGAAGAATGTTATGAACTCCGACAGTTCGGGCCAATTCCGCAGCCCTGAGGACGAGTTCGACAATCTTTTTGTATACCTCACGAGCCATGAGTGAAGTTCAACAAGCCCATTTTTGAACCTTCGGCATCCAATCGCGTGATTCCATGTTTTACATAGTTGGGGTTTATTTCAAAAGCGATAAAGTTCCTCTCGTATCTAGAGCAAACTACCGGGCAAGTCCCAACGCCGGCAAAAGGGTCCAAGACCAAATCACCGATGTTCGAACTACCAAGTACGAGCCGTTCGATTAGTCTTTCTGGCTTTTGAATTGTGTTTAAGGCATCACGGCAAACAAGCTCCTTTGATTTGTATGTAAGCTGTTTGATGTCACCCCACACATCGCCTGGGTTTTTACCCTTCTCGTTGAATTTCGTTTTTCCGAAAGGTCCTCTAAGCACGGAAGGAACGTTCTCGCACCTGAGCCTGTGCTCAAGTTCGACGAGTTGTGCGACCCTGATCTCGTCAAGGTTGTAACTTGCCGGCCTCTTACCCTTGATGAAGTAGCAGATGATATCGTAGTTGTTAGTGTAATTAAGCCTCCCCTGCGCCAAACGGCTAGGCTGGTACCAAACGATTTTGGATCTCAGGTTTAAGAACGGCCTGTAATCCACAAAATCAACGCAGTCTGGTTTGCCAAAAAGGTAGAGAGCACCACCTTCCTTGAGCTTCACGGATAATCGAGAAATCAAATCCAAATTGAACTCTTGAATCGAACCTATTTTGTCCCAGCTATTTTGTGTAACTCCGTAAGGACCATCACATACGACGAGGTCCACCGACCCATCCTCAACATGATCGAGAAGCTTGAAGGTGTCTCCACAGGTAATCGTGTTCTTTTCAATCATTGCCAGCCACTTCCGTTGTTCAAGCGTTTTCCTACGCACTTCCTTGGAAATGATAGCCAATTCGTGACGTTCATACAATCGCGTCTATCGTGAAAGCGCTCACGCCGAGATTTGTCACGAGTTCTAACGTCCGGCCCACGTTTTGCCCGTTATCCAGACCGCTCAACTTGTCCTCGGTTTTGGACTGCGGTGATTTTGCGTGAGCGCTTGGTGCGGAAGGTTCGCTCATCATCCTGCCGAAGTGCTTTGCGAAGCGATCGACTTTATAAGTGGCCAGCAGTCAACATCGATGTAGACATACGAACACTAACTAGGCCAGAAGAAGCCTGTCTCGATAACTGTCGCTCGTAGGCGAAGCGGTTTAGTTCAACGATCCCAATCACATAGTCGCGGCCAAATGACATTGATATAGGGAAACAAGCTTGTCGTATATCGCAAACGGAAATCGTTTCGAAAAAGATCGAAAAAATCTACGGTATAGTTCGTGAATTCCACCATAAAGTTGTAGCGACTCCATATCCCGAAGCCAACGAATCATTGAAGTAAATTCCTAGACCCACTCGTTGCGATTCGTAAAAATCTGCGCCGAACTCTAAATCCAGTTCGTCCTCGGGCAATAGTTTCAATTTCACTTGAGCCGTTCCCGCAAGCGTCTTTTTGCATCTTCCCAATCGATAAAATTTGTCTTGCCTTCCTTTACAGCCTGAAGCCGAGCAGAAAGCACATCCCCGTGCCAGTCGGGCGACCGAATTTCATCGGGACGTATCGAAAGATCAACCCAGAGTCTCTCCATCAGGATCAATTTCTCGGTCGTTGAAAGTGTATCGAGTCGTATATCGTTTGCAGCATTCATGAATGGCAGCATACCGAATTTAAGTTGACGTGTCAAAAAAGCGTTTTGTCGCCACGAACAAGAAGTATGCCGACATCGGCATACTGTTCAAAAACGTTGCGAATGATCTAGCAGCTCCCCTGCAGAAAGTCAATGATGTGGAGAATTACCCCATATGGCTCCTCCGATAAGCAATGACGGTCGCGATGCGTGTCATCGCACCATGCCGTGGTTGTACGCTTGCGTTATAGGTCCCCCCTTAATTTCGGCTTTGCGCATCCTCGAGCCAAGACCAATTGGGAATGGCTCGCGATGTTG
>JAYVPE010000709.1:0-3197 GCA_043757575.1 Pirellula sp. | reverse complement strand
CAACTAGTGTGTATTCGGTATTGGCTTTCAAGTCGAACGAAAGGGAAGCGTCTCGATCGTTCGTTGCGCTGCTAGTAGCGATCGTTACATGGTCCGGGTTGAGCAAGGTCATGACGAGCCGCGCCCTCGAGTCTAAAGCATATGCAAACGATTGAAGCTGTAGTTTTTGATCTTGTTCGAATTTTAATCGATAGTAGTTTCGCCCTCGTTCGGGGCATTCATCTTGCCAAATCGTGCCCGGAGCGATGACGGCTGGGTTCACCTCACTTTCGTTTCCGGAGACAACAACCCAGGGCTCGCGCGTCAACATAAAGTTGCGACTATTGGAAAGTCCGTTTAGGCCAAAGGCTCGAATTTGATAGATCCCCGGCTCGGAATCGGGCGGGATCGATTCGGAGGGAAGCCCCTGGTGCTTAAAAGCCATGGATGTTCCTGCTAAGGCCTGCCCTACGCTACCGCTGATGGGTGGGAGCGTTTGGCCTGTTTTGCAACCCAATTGCTGCAACGCTTGCAATTCGGGTGCGCCAAATTGGGCGAAGGATGCGGTAGATAGCACTCCAACAAGTGCAAGCGAAATCGTAATTAGATTAGAAAGGGAACGCATTGGACGAAAACTCTGGGGTGGGGACGATTTCAACGAATTCAAGGTGGGATTTTGGCATAACTGGCCAATTCGCTGAGTGCATTCTAGTCGCATCGCTAATAACTATTGTACTTCATTTGAACTTCATTGCATCCGAAATGGAGCATTGGAGGCCTATTGTTAATGCCAAAACCTACCGAAAAAGTTTAAAAATGCTGCCAGCAAAAATGCGATTCGTTTCGGCGCGAACCTTCGTCCAGCAAAGCGCTAATCCCTTTGGCGATAGCCCAATGGCACTCACTTTGGAAGCGTAACGGCGCGAGCCGTACGGTGAATTAGTAGAATCACAACGAAACCGGATGGCTCGCGCCATTCCGCTAAAAAATGATTTCAGTAAAGTGAGTGCCATTGGGCGATAGCCCGAATCAGACTGAAGTATTCCACAATGCTGCCCGAAACAACAGTTAGGTCAACTAATCCACCTGAGGAGAGCTTCTAAATTCCTTCAGTGTTTAGCTAGCGTTGCAACTGTGATCGCGTGCCAGGGAGGCCAATGCATTGAGTAGTTCCTTTTTCCGAATGCAAGTGGTCTGCGCCGTTAAGCTATTGCCTTTTTTGCTAGCATCTGTCTTTGCACTGTTTAGCGTTCAGATTTTGCATTCGCAGACCGACGATTTGGTCGAGCTCGAGGAGCTTAAAAAGCGAGTCGATGAACTGGAAAAATCGCAGAAATTCGCTACCAAGATAGACGACAAAATGCCAGCCGAGTCTAAAGCGAAACCCGAAGCGAAGGGGGGCGTCAAGCAAATGAAAGATGTCTCGTCAGAAAAATGGACCGTCAAAATGGGCGGTCACGTACAAATGGACTACATCAATTGGGCTCAGGCCGATCCTGCCATCCCGAACACGAATGACTACTTCGAATTTCGACGCCTGCGGTTGGTCGCAGAGGGAACGGGTTATGGAGTCTATGATTTCAGATTGCAAATGACTCTCGAGCCAGAGTCGGTCGGCGAAAGTCCTCCTGGTGCGGTGACTGCCCCTGAAGTCAAAGACGCTTATCTGTCCATGAACGAGATCCCTTGGTTGGGACGCATGCGCATTGGCAACTTTTTTGTGCCCTTTAGTTTAGAACAGGTGACCAATGACACGCACAACACTTTCATGGAACGATCCATTCCAACCCAGGGCGTCTTTGCAGCCGACCGCGAGGTTGGACTCGCATTCTACAATTGCAACGAAAAGAAAAGCGTTACATGGGCGAGCGGTGTCTTCTTTGATAGTATCAGCGAAGCGACCAAAGAACGTATTGATGATAACCAAGGATGTCGCGTTAGCGGCCGATTGACATGGCTACCCTACTTCGACGAGCCGAGCAATGGCCGCTATCTCTTTCATACGGGCCTCGGAATTTTATACACTCATGATCAGGACAAGAGAGTCCGATTTCGGGCAAGGCCTCAAATTCACGAAGGCACTCGCATAATCGATAGCGGGGTTTTGCTGTCGGACGCGTACACGACTGGCAATTTTGAATCCGCAATTGTCTGGGGACAGTTTGCGGTACAAAGCGAAGCGTTTCTTTCTACCGTCAGCAATTTGGATGGTTCGTCCAACCATTTGAGCGGTGCCTATGTACATACGAGTTTCTTTCTAACCGGTGAGAATCGAGTCTTCGACCGGTTTGGACAACATGGGGCTCAGTTTGCACGCAATGTCCCATTCAACAACTTTTCACTTACTCCTGGCGGTGTTGGGTGGGGCGCTTGGGAAGCAAAATCGAGATGGTCGCATCTAGACCTGAATAACCTAAACGCTGGCCAGTACAATGATTTTACGTTTGGAGTCAATTGGTACTGGAACGATCGAGTTCGAATGATGTTGGAATGGATTCATCCGATCACAAGCCAGCAAGCGGTCTTTGGGGCCACAAACTCAGATATCCTCGCAAGTCGCTTTGACTTCAATTGGTAGCTGTCTTTCCTAAGAAATTGCGAACGAAGAAGTCATGCATTTTGCGCTGTCCGTAGGCACCGCCCATCCCGTGGCCGGCGTTGGGTACCACGAGTAGGTCAAAGTCTTTGTTGGCTTTGATGAGTTTGTCTGCGAACCGCATGGTAGACTCCGGTGGAACGTTGGTATCCATCTCTCCGACGATCAATAGCAACTTGCCTTGAAGAAGGTGCGCATTATCGATGTTCGAGGAATCGCTGTAATGCGTTCCCGTTGGATATCCCATCCATTGCTCATTCCAAGAAGCCTTGTCCATTCGATTGTCATGGCAACCGCATGCCGCAACAGCTACCTTGTAAAACTCGGGATGAAACAAGACAGCTCCGGCAGCATTTTGTCCTCCAGCCGATGTTCCGTAAATCCCAACCCGCGTAAGATCCATTTGCGGATGCTTGGTCGCTGCCCCTTTCATCCACAGAATTCGATCCTCGAAACCCGCGTCCTTCAAATTGTGCCAGCAAACGTCATGGAACGCCTTCGAACGATTGGCGGTCCCCATGCCGTCGATTTTGACAACAATGAAACCAAGATCGGTCAACGACTTATATCGTTGAATTGGACTAAACGACTTGGGAACATGCGAGCCGTGAGGGCCCGAATA
>JAYVPE010000708.1:0-3200 GCA_043757575.1 Pirellula sp. | reverse complement strand
TAAGTTGATTCCCTCGATTAGTCCTGGCAAGACCATCGAAGGGTTGATCGGCGGGATGTTTGCAAGCATCGCCGTTGGGTATTTTTTCCTGCGTGTGTTGTTGCCCATGTGCGGTGTACCGGGAGGGCCATTTATCTGGGGACCCGCGTTTTTAGGTTGTCTTCTAACGTTAGTAGGGCTTGTAGGAGATTTGTTGGAATCAATGGTAAAGCGGACCGTGGGGGCTAAGGATAGTGGGGCACTGCTGCCTGGTCTCGGAGGGGTCTGGGATGTTACAGATTCTTTATTGCCGACAGCAATTATCGGTTATCTTGGAATAATCGCCAAACTCACATGATCGAAACTCTTCGTCAACTGAGTATGCGATGCCTTTTGTAAAAGCAATTAATCAAACGTATGTCTGAATCGACATTGACTCTGTCGGACCCCCATTTAGCTCTTCAGCTTTTTGGTCCGCAGGATACCAATTTGCGATTGGTGCGAAACCAGCTCGGAGTCGCAATAACACATCGCAGCGGCCAAATTCGCATTTCCGGACCGGCCGACTCAGTTCGACTTGCTACGGAAATCCTCGAACGCCTGAAAGACAAGGTGACACGGATCGGCAGCCTTGGACCTGACGAAGTAGCCGATGCGTTGACACTTGCAACAGGAAAAGGCAATACGCCAGCCTACGAACGCCAGGAGTTGCAAATCGGAAATGCTGGTCGGCGCATCAAACCAAGGACCGATGGACAGGCAGTCTATGTCGAGGCAATTCGCAACCACGACATGACGTTTTGCATTGGACCAGCCGGCTGCGGAAAAACCTATCTGGCCGTAGCTACAGCCGTCGAGGCGCTCAAAGCTCGCATCATCCGCAAGATTGTGTTAGTTCGGCCAGCGGTCGAGGCGGGTGAAAGTCTTGGTTATCTACCGGGTGATTTACACGAGAAACTGAATCCATACTTGCGACCGCTGATGGACGCCATCAATGAAATGGTTGATTTGGATCAGGTTAAGTTCCTCATGGAGCAAGATTTGATCGAGGTCATTCCGTTGGCTTACATGCGGGGCCGAACGCTCAACCAAGCATTTGTTATATTGGATGAAGCACAAAATGCGACCGTGGCTCAAATGAAAATGTTTTTGACCCGCATGGGTGAGGGTTCCAAGATCGTAGTGTCAGGGGACATCACTCAAGTAGACTTGCCGTCGGGCGTTTCGAGCGGATTGCGAGATGCTGTTCAGCGTCTGCAAGGTATCGAAGGAATCAGCTTTGTTCGACTTAATGAAGGTGATATTGTTCGGCATCCTTTGGTTCGACGCATTGTTGCAGCTTACGATGGTCCCAGTCACGGTCCCAGTCCGAGTCGTCCCTCAGGTGGGAATCCGACAGCGGGTCGGCCTTTTCCTTCCGATGATCGCTAAGCTCGCATAAGACCTATGTCGTCTACGTCAAACGCGAAAACACGCAGCGAACGCGCTGCCAATTTAAGAGTCGATCGCTACCCATGGCGACGGCTGTTTGAACGTATCACTTCGTTGGATGCGATTGCTCGTCTGGGATTGGCAATTGCTGCAGCGGCAATTTTGATCATTTTTGTACGTGGCTGGGAACCACCCTTTGCCTATCGAAAAGGATTTATCCCTCAACGTGCGATCCTAGCTCGCATTCCGTTCAAGGTAGTGGACGAAGTCAAGACAGACGCTTTGCGCATCCAAGCAAGTCGCGAAGTTCTCCCGATATACGAAAACAACAAAGAACCAATCGTTCAATTACGAGGCGAGGTCAAGGATGCACTATTCAATGTTCGGAAAGCCTTGGAAGCGACTGCATTAACAAAAAAGCAAATCGAAATACTAGGTGCTTTCGGCGTCTCGGTACTCAATCAAGACGAAAAACTTTCTCATGAACAAGCTCTTGCGGCTATCCAAAAAACGCTGGCAACCGATGCTGACATTTTACGTTTCGACTCCGCTATGCGAGAAGTGCTCGACCCGATTGAAGCAAGAGGATTAATTCGTTCTTTGACCCACGATGTTGAACAAGGAAATCAACGGTACATCCGCGTTATCAATGCGGGCAAAGGGTTGGAGAAAGTCGAAGCCCAGGTACAAAGTATACTGATCGCTGAAGTTGCAATTACCTTGCGTGGTTCGCTTGAGGAGAAGTTCGAAGTTAAATTCGGAACACCGGAAGCATTGATAATAGCAGACATGGTTCACAATTACTTGGCGAACCGACTCCCGGAAACGCTGACACTGCGCACCGACCTTAGTAATCGAGCACGACTCGAAGCAATTTCAAACGTCAAGCAGTCCACGGTCTCGTATGATCCGTCGTTCGGCGCTTTGGTTCCGCTCGGAAAGATACTCGATCAGAAGGAGCTTTTGGTCTTGCGATCGGAGCATCAAGCGTACACACAAAATCTTAGCATACAGGAAAAAGTCCAGCGATTGGCTGCATTCCTTGGGCTGATTACCGCACTGTACATGCTTTGCGGTTTTTTCATTTTCCAGTCCCTCGATCGAACGCTGATCACCAATACTTGGCAATTGTTGCGGATCCTCAGTTTGTGCGTGTCATGCATCATTCTCGCGGTCCTCGCTTCGAACGACCCATTTCGCGCCGAAGTTATACCTGTTACTCTCGCAGCGATCATTGCAACGATTGCTTTCGGTCGACCGACGGCATTGATGTTGATGGCATCGCTCGCATTGGTGATTGCTTTTAGTACTCGTGTGGATTTGTCCGAGTTCATAACGCTTGCGGCTGCGGCTGCTGGATCGATCCTGTCATGCGGTCGCATTCGGACTCGGACGCGGCTAATGTACGTGGGAGCAGGTGTAGCTGTCGTTGTATTTATGACCGTCCTGGGACTTGGGGTAATGACAGGCCAGACGGGCGGAGTCGTGACAGATGGACCAGCCGTGAGTAGCCTACAAACCTCCACGTCTTCGGTTTTCCCCATTCAGTTGTTGTCCGAAGCTACATGGGACGCGGTGTGCATTATGTTGTGTGGACCATTGATGACAGGCCTGCTGCCGTTTGCTGAAAAACTATTTGACGTCCAGACCGATTTGAGTTTGCTTGAGTTGAGCGATATGAGTCACCCGTTGCTGCGTCAATTAGCCCAACGAGCACCGGGAACTTATAACCACAGTATTTCGGTTGCGGCATTGGCCGAATCGGCGGCCGAGAGCATCGGAGCAAATGG
>JAYVPE010000707.1:0-11940 GCA_043757575.1 Pirellula sp. | reverse complement strand
AGATCGCCGAATCACCTTCTGCATGGACTGCCTGCACCGTTATTCCGGATTGACTTCAACGATGGGCTCAAAGACTCCGTCCTCACTTGAGAATCGTCCGGCATAGAATTCGGTATTGAGATGCAATCCCATGACTGTGCGTCTTGCGCAGGGCGTGAGTGAGCGGTAAAAGACCCATTGATCGCGATTCACTTGGACACGAAAGGCCTCCGCGATTTCTCGGGGTTGAATTTCCAGCTCCTCGGCAATGGTTAGCTGACGCCAAGTGAACGCAGGCGTCGACTCGATACCTCGGAGCGACATAACCAACGGGTTGTACAAATTCTTTGCGTAAGTTTCGCACTTCAAGGAAAGGATGGTTCCATTGCACGCCATTTTACTGTGGCTGGGCGACCTGCGCCATTCTGGCATCGCGACAGGTAAAAGTAACGCTGCAGTTTGATTTTCGTTTCCAGCATGGACCAGTTTGCCTTCGGTCGTTTTCGGTTCAGAACGCAGTTGGATATCATCTGACACAGTCCACGTTGATTTCACGGACCACTTCTCCGGACTTGGAGCGATCAAGGCGTCGGCGAAATAAACAACTCCTTCTTCTCTCATCAGCATCACCTGCCGCTGGATTTTGCACACCCCCTCAACTTCGCACTCCAGTTCGAGATAGTCCACATCGTCGTCGGTAAACCAGCAGACCTCTTGCCATGAAACATCTGTTTGAAGTGGTTCTTGATTTCGAAGAACCTCGACATCCCAGTCACCGCTAATGATGCGTTGGCCATCGTTGCCAATTACATCTAGCCAAATTACATCGGTAGAGAAGTCGACGGCAACGCGGCAGCCACGGTCCCGCCACGAACGCCGCATGGTTACGATCGAGTTTTTTGGCCAGTAGTGACTTTGCTTGGGCATCGACACGTCCACAGTTACGTCCTTGCGGAGCTTCGATGGTTTCATACCGATTGCTTTGCCGATACCATCAGGTAGCGCGCAGGCAGTTGCTAAATGCAACTTCTTGTTCTTTCCAGCAAGTTGATTCAGATTCACCCAAAATTCTTCGTCGAGGGAAGTGTCGTCACGATCAAATAACAATTGCCGTCCCTCTGCATCACTCAATTCAAGACTTGCAATCGCTAGTTTGGAAAGTGCTTTGCGTTGGGGTGGATACCATTTACGAGCTCCCACCGCGTTTGCAGACCATCGACAACGAATCATGCATGCAAGCAACGCGCGAAGATCCTGTCCGCCTCGCGAGAGAAAACTTTGTGGATCGTCTGTTGATTCCTCGAGTAGCAAAGCGATACGATTGAGCGTCTCACTAACGATGCGGTCTTTACCGCCGAGATGAGAAAGTTGCTTCGCCAGCGCTAGCGGGACTTCACAAGACCAAACGATCCAGGGAAACAATCCGTCGACAGGGCCACTTTCCCAAGCTCGGTCAACCTGCGTCAACGCGCATTGCAACACTTCTAACCAAAGGGCCGGAGAAATACTTCGACCTACTTCCGGCAGCGCATGGATCCAACCAGCGCAAGCCAATGCTACGTAAGGATCGTAACTTGCCTTCGGCAATTGCTGTGAAATCCACTTGCCGATTTTCGTGGCGTTTGCGGCTTGCAACGCATTCGCTTCGCGTTCAGTAACATTCGTTGGTTTCGACTTGCCGTTCCCTTTGGATCGCGAGCCTTTTTTCGGGATTTCAACCGAAGCGGAGCCACCAAACAACTCGACCAAGTCATTGAGATACTCTTGGCGGCTATTGCTCTCCACCTCCCATACGCCGGTACCCCACATCATCGCACGGAGGTATTCAGGAACGCCCACTTTGGCGGGTTTGATTTTCCCCTGCGTTTCATGAATCGGCAACGAAGCCTGCAGGATAGCGACATTTTCCTCGCAAAGCTGTTTGAGCCATGCACTTGCAGAAACCTCTGCATCCGATGTCTCCGATTGATTCATTTGCTTGGCGCGATGCTTGGGCTTTACCCAGTCCATAGGTCTCTCGTCGACGTTAGCGAATAATGGTAAGATGGATCCTAAGAAATGCAAAGAAGTTCGTGCAACGTGCATTCCGGGACTGAACGCCAATTGTTGTTCCAGAATTTGAAGATGCAAGCGTTCCGAGCGTGTTTCTTAAGAACACTTCGGGAATAAAAAATATTCGAATTTTGTGTATGGACTTTTGCCTGTCGACTTCCTCGAAAATTAGTCCTCTTGAAATGGTCGCCCAGCAATGACTCGAAGACACATATCCCCCAAAATATGCGGGTTAACACGTAGTTGTGGAACATTCATCGCGTTAGCATTTGCAATGGTCGCTGCGAACTTATTGCAATGTTCGGCAAACGATGAGTGGAAAAGTTTGGCTGAACTACAAAAGCTGGTTGTAGATCGTTTCGAAGAACCGAAAGACTGCAAGTTGTTGCATCGCGAAAATCGAATCTGGATCAATCGAGACGAACAAGTAGTTGTCTTGGATGGTTATGTTGCTCAACGCGAAGTTCCGTTAGAACTGTTCGCTTGCCCTGCAGGAACAAAAGAGCACGAAGCCATTGTAGCTGTTTTCGCAAGAGCGCAACTGGTTCACACAGGACTGCTTGCAATCAACGCGAGACCAGGTAGCACGGCGACGTTCGAACCGTTTAAACCCGCTCACGGAACAACCGTTCGCGTTTATGTTCTTTGGATGAATGCCGACGGAAAAACCAACGGAACACTTGCTCAGAACTGGATTCGCAGGTCCGGAACCAAGAAGTCCATGCACTGGGATTGGGTCTTTGCAGGTAGTAAAATTTACAAGGACGAGGACGGTAAAGAGCACTATCTTGGGGACAGTGGCGAGTTGATATCGGTCTCCAATTTCACGACTTCTACCATGGACGTTTCCGTTCGCAGTGAACAATCCAATGCCAACCTAATTTTCGAGGCCTTTACTGATCGTATACCGCCAAAGTACACACCAGTTCGACTCGTTCTGACCTTGACGGACGAGGTTCCCTTTGGAAGTTCGGACGAGGACCAAGCAAAGGAAGACAAGGAAGTGCCGAAATTCCTGTCCGCAAAAGTTCCGGATACTATCATGCAACTACTGGTATCTAAACCTATCGCAGATCCGAAACCCAAAGTAATCCAAGACAATTCGTCCAAAAATCTCCAAACGAATTCTAAAGAGTAGATTCACTTCGAATGCAACAACAATGTTTCGGTGATCGCCTAGCCAATGCCGTTCAAAAAAAGAAAAATCCAGTTTGCGTTGGGCTCGATCCTCGACTTGAACAGCTTCCAAATGGAATTCGTGTTGAACGCATAACCTCGCTTGAAAACCAGGCCAATGCCTTTGAGAAATTTTGTTGCGAAGTAATTGATGCGACTCATGATTTAGTTCCGGTCGTCAAACCGCAAAGTGCATTTTTCGAAGAATTGGGGCCTTTCGGTGTTATGGCGCTTGGAAGGGTTTGCAAGTACGCTTCAAGCAAAGGGTTAATTGTCATTATGGATGCCAAGCGCAATGACATAGGCTCCACAGCCACTGCGTACGCAAAGGCCTACTTGGGGACCGACGGCCAAAGCGCTTGGGGAACGGATGCACTCACCGTAAGTCCATACCTTGGTTCCGACACTTTGCAGCCGTTCGTCGAACAGTGCAAGGCGGTGGGAGCTGGAATCTTTGTCTTGGTAAAGACCTCCAACCCCGGTAGCGGCTTTTTGCAAGATCTATCCATCGACTCTCGGACAATTTCAGATCGCGTTGCTGATTATGTGCAGTCGCAATCACTCATGACCGCGTCTACACCAAGCGGATATGGTTGCGTTGGCGCAGTCGTTGGGGCGACTTACCCACATCAGTTGCAGGCAATGCGGCAGCGAATGCCTAACGCCTGGATCCTAATCCCTGGTTACGGTGCACAAGGCGGTTCTGCATCGGATGTGGTCCAGGGTATGGACAGCCAAGGATTAGGTGCCATCATTAACAGTTCACGCGGTATTATTTTTGCCTACGAAAACACCAAGTACGCGAGCGCGAGCAACTGGCAGTCGGCAGTCGAGAATGCAACGCAAGACATGATTGAGGCGTTGCGCGATGCGCAAACGTAGGACAGACTGCCTACTTCGCCAAGCGAATCTTTGCTCTTGCCTGCGTTAGGGTTCGTTCTTTTAATGCAGCCGATTCGGGCGAATTCGAGACCAATGTCAACGCTTTGTCCAAGTCCGCTTGAGCTTGCTTACCATCGATTTGATCCCGTTTGAGCAATCGGTCCGTTAGTACATAAACCCCTTCGCGGGTTACTTGCACGAAACCACCGTCGACAAACCATTCGGACACGCTACTATTCGACTTGATCCGCATAATTCCGAAGCCCAGTCGACCGACCATCGGTGCACGACCGAATTGAATCCCCAGTTCGCCGTCGAACATAGGGACAACCATCGAGTCGCAAGTCGTGTCCAGCTCGGTCTTCTCGGGCGTAACGACGATGCAATGAACTTTGTTGTCGATGCTCATGCTTTACTTCTTACCTTGTTCGGCCATTCGCTTTGCTTGAGCTTCCACTTGGTCAATTCCGCCGACATACATGAATGCCGATTCTGGCAAATGATCCCACTTGCCATCGCAGATTTCTTCGAAGCTGCGAATCGTTTCGGCCAACGTTGTGATTTCACCCTTTTTGCCTGTGAACACCTCAGCGACCATGAACGGTTGCGAAAGGAATCGCTCGATACGTCGAGCACGTTTTACCACTGTTTTGTCAACTTCACTCAATTCATCCACACCGAGAATCGCGATGATGTCCTGCAATTCTCGGTATCTTTGCAATGTCTTTTGAACGCGTCGTGCAATCGTATAGTGTCGATCACCAACGATGGCTGGGTCGAGGATTCGCGAGTTGGAGGCGAGAGGGTCGATAGCAGGATAGATTCCCTTTTCCGAAATGGATCTCTCAAGATAAATAAACGCATCTAGCTGACCGAAGGCAGTAGCCGGTGCAGGATCCGTCGGATCGTCAGCAGGCACATAAACAGCTTGAACGGAAGTAATGGCACCACGTTTGGTCGATGTGATTCGTTCTTGCAACGCACCCATTTCGGTTGCGAGAGTCGGTTGATACCCTACCGCAGACGGCATTCGTCCTAAGAGCGCCGACACTTCGGAACCTGCTTGCGAAAAGCGGAAGATATTGTCAACGAACAGCAACGTGTCCTTACCCGTCGAATCGCGAAAGTATTCGGCCATGGTCAATGCGGAGAGCGCGACACGTAAACGAGCTCCAGGTGGCTCATTCATCTGTCCGAAAACCATGCAAGTTTGCTCGATGACTTTGCGACCCGTTTGACCGATTTCGGTTTCTTGCATTTCCAGCCACAAGTCCGTC
This sequence comes from Pirellula sp., assembly GCA_043757575.1. GTDB lineage: Bacteria > Planctomycetota > Planctomycetia > Pirellulales > Pirellulaceae > JBKCUI01. The sequence continues at coordinate 6,574 of JAYVPE010000707.1, read as the reverse complement.
CCTTCGCGGGTTCGCTCACCCACTCCAGCGAACACTGAGTAGCCACCGTGGGTGCTTGCGACACGAGCGATCAGCTCTTGTAAAATAACCGTCTTGCCAAGTCCTGCACCACCGAACAATCCCGCTTTCCCACCTCGTACGAACGGCGTCAACAAGTCGATAACTTTGATGCCCGTCTCGAAAACTTCCGTGTTGGTCGACAGTTCGGAAACCTTGGGAGCTTGCCGGTGAATCGTCCAGTATTCATCTGCCTGCACGGGGCCACGTTGGTCTATCGGTTCGCCCAAGACGTTGAAAACACGTCCCAAGGTTCCGATACCGACTGGAACAGTCACGGGCTTTCCCAAATCGATGCAGTCTAGACCGCGCATCAGTCCATCGGTGCTACCCAAAGCGATGCAACGAACGCGACCGCCGCCAAGGTGCTGTTGCACCTCGGCAGTGAGGTTGATCTTGACGCCCTTCTTTTCGCTTTCGATTTTGACCGCATTGTAAATCGCGGGCAAATTACCTTCAGAAAACTCTGCGTCAAACGTCGAGCCAATCACTTGACTAACTCGGCCTACGTTCTTGACAGTTCCGACGCTCATAATGATTGCTCTCTTCTTGATGTTGAACCGTTCGAAGTCGTTAGACTTCGAACGCTGGAGGGCCAGATAGGTGAATGGTGAATTGGGTTGTCAGTTGTCAGTTGTCAGTTGTCAGTTGTCAGTTTTTATCTTAGTTACGGTGAAGTGTTTCCCCGCCGCTTCGCGGGTTAAACGAAGGAAAGACCGGCGCTTCGCGGGCTAAACGGTAGTTTAACCGAGAGCTTCGACGCCGCCGATAATTTCCATGATCTCTTGTGTAATCTTGCTTTGTCGAGCGCGGTTGTACGTTCGAGACAACGCCTTGATGATGTCTCCAGCGTTCTCGGTCGCACTCTTCATCGCAATCATTCTCGCAATTTGCTCGCTCACGGCTGCATCCAGGAAACATTTGAACAATCGAGCTCGAAAGCTCGCAGGAACTACTTCTTCCAGGATTCCGCTTGCAGACGGTAAAAACTCGTAGTCATCTTTGATCCCAGTCGCTTTCGCTGGTTCGCTACTCAAGGTGCCGGAGTTCGTTGCTTGCGCGAAGCTAGCAAAAGGCAGTAGGGTCTCGACTACCACAGTCTGTTTCGAGATCGTCAAGAACTTAGTGTAAGCGACATCCACTCGGTCAATTTTGCCAGAAGTGTACCGCTCGATCAGTTCATCCGCGATTTTGGCGACCGCCGCGAAGGACGGCTGGTCGTCAAACTCCGTGTAAGTCTTTTCGATAGGCACCCCAGCGAAACGCAGGGCTGAAATGCCTCGTTTTCCGCTGACTCGCATTTGTCCCGCCTCAATTTCCTTTTTGATCTCACTGCGTCGAAGAGTTGCGGCTCGCACAACTGATCCATTGTATCCACCACATAAGCCGCGATTTCCAGTCAAGACCAACATGTCCATCGCATCGACGCTGTCATGCGCTGTCATCAGTGGATGCGAAACGTCAGTTCCACTCTTGGCTATGTCCTGAACGATCGATGTGATGCGTTTGGTGTAGTCGGTTGCGGCAGACGCACGGTCCATTGCTTTCTTAAAACGCGCGGTCGCGATCAATTCCATCGTCCGGGTTATCTTTCGGACGTTTTTTACAGACTTGCGTCTTTTGTCGAGTTGACGAATATTGGCCATAGCTTACGAACCCTTCACTAACCGCTTAGCGGAACGAAGCCTTGAAAGTCGTGATCGCAGACTTGATCGCTTCTTCGATATCAGCAGTCAAATCAGCAACCTCGCGGATCTTAACCAGCAAGTCCGGTTTTCGATCGCGAACGAAACTAAGCAATCCAATCTCGAAATCGCGAACACGGTCAACAGGAATTTCATCGAGATGACCACGTGTTCCCGCGTAAATACTGATGATCTGCTCTGCAATGTCCATCGGTTGGTACTGAGCTTGTTTGAGCAGCTCGACCATGCGGTATCCGCGGTCCAGTTTCGATTGTGTAGCCGGGTCGAGTTCTGTACCCAATTGAGCAAACGCTTCCAGCTCACGGAACGAAGCCAGGTCCAATCGGAGTCCGCCCGCAACCTTTTTCATCGCTTTGATCTGAGCGTTTCCACCGACGCGAGAAACCGAGATACCAACGTTCATAGCTGGTCGAATACCAGCAAAGAACAAGTCTGGCTGCAAGTAAATTTGACCGTCTGTAATCGAGATTACATTGGTTGGAATGTACGCGGAAACTTCACCTTCTAGCGTTTCGATAATCGGAAGGCTGGTGATCGAACCGCCCCCCAACGCCTTGGAAAGTTTAGCCGATCGTTCGAGCAGTCGGCTGTGACAATAAAACACGTCCCCGGGAAACGCTTCACGTCCTGGAGGACGACGCATCAAGAGACTCAACTGACGATACGCGACTGCTTGCTTGCTCAAGTCATCGTAAACGATCAATGCGTGGCCACCATTGAACATAAAGTGTTCGGCCATTGCAGTTCCCGCGTAAGGTGCGACGTATTGCAACGGGGCTGGAGCGCTCGCGCCGGCTACGATGACGGTTGTAAATTCCATCGCTCCGTTCTTTTCTAAAGCATCGATCACCAACGCTACGGAGGAGTCCTTTTGACCGATAGCAACATAAAAACATTTTACGCCTTTGCCTTTCTGGTTCACGATCGCATCTATCGCTACGGCCGTCTTGCCGGTCTTTCGGTCGCCGATGATCAATTCCCGTTGCCCTCGCCCGATCGGGGTCATTGCGTCGATCGCCTTAATTCCTGTCTGCATCGGTTCGTGAACGGGATGTCGATCAGCCACGCCGGTCGCGATCAGTTCAACAGGCCTCGTAATCGTAGCGTTGACAGGGCCCTTGCCGTCGAGTGGATTTCCGAGCGGATCGAGAACTCGACCGATGATTGCGTCCCCGGCTGGAACCGAGAGTAACTTACCTAGAGCACGCACCTCGTCCCCTTCTTTGATGCTCAGGAAATCACCGAGAATGATGACCCCAACGCTCTTTTCTTCGAGATTGAACGCCAACCCAGTAACACCGCTGGGAAACTCGACCATCTCCCCTGACATGACGTTCGAGAGACCGTAAACACGAGCGATACCGTCCCCAACTTCGAGAACTGTGCCGACCTCGCGCACATCGATAGTGCTGCCGTATTGCTGGATTTCGGCCTGGATGACCGATGCGATTTCGTCCGAATTAAATTTCATGGTTTGTTGATCAACGACTTACAATGGATCAAAGGTAGGGTTATTCGCTTGGAAGCGATTTAGTTTTTTCGACTTGAGTTTTTCTATGAAGCCAAACTGATCAGCTTCTCTCGAATGGCTATTTCAGCCTTTGCCAAGGTTGCCTTCTTGAGCAATTTCAATTGCCCATCGACGCTTCCATCGAATACGACATCACCGACTCTTACAATTAATCCGCCAAGAATCGTCGCATCGACTTTGGTGGTGATGGCAACCTCTTTCTTAAACAGGTTTTGCAGTTTTTCCTTCAACGCGCTGATTGCGACTGTGTCGAGTTGTTGTGCTGTAGTGACAAGCACTCTGACTCGACCGACCGCTTCGTCTCGCAGTGCAGCAGCAGAGCGGTAGATACCGCGAATTGCGTTCAACCTACCCCGTCGCGATACCACTTTCAAAAAAGTCAGCAATGTCGCGTCCATCTTGCCCGCGAACGCTTTATCGAGCAGCCGATTTTTTTCGTCCGAAGGAATCTTAGGATTAGCCAACACCATCTCCAAAACCGCTTGCTTGTCAAAAACATCGTGGATGAGCGAATGGAACTGATCCATGATCGTGTCAATGCTGCCAGTCGAGCCAACGGCAGCCAGCAACGCTTTCGCGTAGATAGGTCCGACGTGCATCGACTCATCATCGAAAACAGTATCGTTTTTTTGTGGTTCCGACATCGTAGTTCTTCAATGGGTGGACTAGTTTTGGCTTGGCATTTTGTTGAGCGAATCAGCGATCAACTGCGTGTGATCTTCGGTCCGAAGCTCTCGACCAACAACACGGCGCGCTAGAGCAAACGCTATATCCGTGCTCTTGCCCGCAATATCAGATAATGCACTTTGTTTCGCAGACTCAATTTCCGCCAAGGCTCTATCGCGTTGTCGACTTGCTTCCGCTTGAGCCTCAGCGACGATTCGCTGTCCAGCCGACTCTGCATCCTTGCGCGCCTGAGTAATCAGGTCCGCAGATTGAGAGTGAGCGGTTTGCAGCTTGGCATCGAATTCTTTGAGTTTCGCCATCGCTTCATCAGCCGATCGCTTTGCATCCGCGATTTGAGTTGCGATGGTATCTTCTCGTAATGCAAGCCCCTGCGAGATCGGCTTCCACGCTAACACGTATAAACCACCGAACAGCAACAAAAACACCACAGCCGACCAAATTGCTTTGTCGCTTTTGATGTCGGTCAATGAATCCAAATTTGGCCCAGCAAATGCGGACGTTGGATCGGGACCATGATCATTACTGCTCGCCATCGAGTTGCCAGCGAAAGCAAAACAGACGGCAAAGCACAAAAGCAATCGAATGAACGTAACGCCGTAGAACATAATCGTGACCACCCAAAGGAAATTGCTAATTGCCAGACTGCGTGGAGCCAACATAAATTGCGTAGAAAGCGACGCCTTCGATCAGAGCGGCGGCAAGAATCATCGCAATACGTATCGTACCGGCTTGCTCTGGTTGACGAGCGATCGCTTCGACTGCCCCCTTGCCAACCAACCCAATGCCAATACCAGCACCGATCACAGCCAAACCACCACCGATAGCACCTGGCATTGAGCTGCCGCCTTGTGCCGACACAGGCATTGCCATCAACGCGACAGCACCCAGTGCATACAAACCAACTCGAACGGAATTAATCACTTTCAAAATCTCCTAGCTATTCTTAACGCTACAAAATACGCATGGAAGCAAAAATTTTGCGAAACACACTTTGGATTCGCACCAACATAACACCTAGTGGTGATGCATCGAACTACCGATGAACATCGCTGCCAGGAACGTAAACAAATACGCTTGCAAAAATGCCACAAGCAATTCAAGCAGGCTCAGCATCGTCGTTCCAAAAACTGAAATAGCGGCTACTGCACCCCAAGCGTGCGTGCTCATCATTGCGGATGGCACGCTGATTCCAATCCCCAAAATACCAAGCAGCACCAAGTGGCCAGCCCCCATATTCATCAACAGACGAACGGCCAAAACCATATGCTTGATTAACAGAGACGCAAACTCAATCACCCATATCAATGGCACAATCCAGAAAGCCAAGTACCAAGGCAACCCAAGCTCCGGACAAATATTCTTAAGAAAACCTAAAGGGCCAAAAGTTTTGACCCCTAACGTTACTCCGATCACAAATACAATTCCAGCCAGCGCCAATGTCGTGCCAAACGCGGCTGTTGGCGATCCCACCCAAGGCAACATCCCCATCATATTGCAACCGAGAATAAAAAAGAACAAGGTCCAAAGGAGCGGCATAAACTTGTCAGCATCGTGCTCTCCCATCGCTGGAACGGCGATATCACTGCGAACCCACTTGACCATGGACTCCAGTGCATTCCATCGCTTTCCCGTAGGTGGCTGTCCCGTTGCAACCCTTTTTGCCAACCAGCCAAACAGGGTTAACGCAAGTACTGCCACCACCAATTCAATAATCATATAACGCGAAAGGCAAAACCCGGATTCGGGCTCAAACGCATTTCGGGGTGTACCGAACGGCTGAGGTATGAGAATTTTGCCGTCAAGCGTTTTGTTGTATTGTGCAATCTTTTCCTGCGACCAGTTGCTATTGGGCGCTACGGAATAATACGACTGTAGAAACGAATCGCTGTTTATTTTTGCCTTGAGCTGATTCCATTTCGCCAACTTCTCTGGCGACTTCTGCAATTGAATGAACCAGTCGATTTCCGGACGCGGATTCGTTGCGATGTAAGCTTGATACTTATCAGTGGCCTTTGACACGTTCTTTGTTGACCAAGCATCGGCACGCGAAAGTGCCGTCGCTGCTTCCTTCTCAAGATAAGCGTCCAACGGCCAGCCAGCACTCTTTGGGCCGCGATGCTGCCAGTCTTCCCAAGTCTTTTTAAGACCTGACAAGTTTACCGAGTTGACACCAATATCTATTAGCCCTGCCAAAATCGTGTCGGCTTCAAAGGATTGATAGTCTGAATCAAGCCGAACAAACCAAGATGGGAAACCCTTAGCGTCCACGCGATGGCTCTTCCAGAGTACCCGTGGGATCTCAAAGAAGTAACCATCTTTGATGTGGAGAATATCTGAAGCCATTGCTCAGGTTAGCTCTGGGGAGGATTTGGAAGTGACTGATTACGGATTAGTAACGCGGATTGTAGTAACAAGAATGGAAAATAATAGCCCAGCAAACCATTGCAAAAAGAATTGTGGTGTTGCCATTTTGTCGCAGCCGAAATCACAAGGGTGCCGAGCAGGAGCGAAAAGCGGAATCCGACGCTAAACAATATCGATAAGTCAGACTGCGCTACCGACGCATCTCCGAATTGCCACACAACAGGTCCAA
>JAYVPE010000706.1:0-3206 GCA_043757575.1 Pirellula sp. | reverse complement strand
AGTCTGACAAAGAAGAATTAGAGGCCTTTTTGTTTCAACATGTCTATCGGCACCCGAAGCTAGTACAGGTGCGTTTACGGGCTGCGACCCGCCTCAATCAGCTTTATCTACTTTTGAAATCCTATCCTCAGCGACTGCCGGAGCGTTTTCAAAAATGGGCCTTGGAGTGGGGTATTGAGCACACGGTTGCAGTCTATTTGGCCGGAATGACCGATCGGTTTTGCGACGAACAATACACGTCGCTCATCGAATTGGGCCGTGAGTCGGCGCAAGATTGGAGTTAGAATGGGCTACTAAGATCGACCTCGCGAAAAACAATATCAAAAAAAATCCCCAAGAAATCGCTTCGTTCCTCGAATTCACCCGATCATGCACAAAAAAACAATCTTTGTCGTCCTATTACTGATTGCGTCACTATCGCCGAGACCTGTCAGTGCACAGCGCCCGACAGCTCCGAAACTGTTTTCGCAAAAGACTCTCGTCTATGCCAGAGTGGATGACACCCGTGAGCTCAAGGCTAAACTGGCACAGACGTCGGGGGGAAAACTTTCCCAGGATCCGCAGCTCAAGCCGATCCTTGGCTCGTTTTATTCCACGTTCTCGACCTTAGTACAAGGCATGCAAGACGCGATAGGGGTCAACCTGGACGAATTGCTGTCGATCCCAAACGGTGAGCTCGCGATTGGGCTTGTTCCCACCAAGACAGAACCGGTTTTTTGTGCCTTGGTAGAAGCGGGTGAGGAACTGCCCGCTGTCGAACTTATGATCGGCCGATTGGAAAGTCAGATTTCTGCGAACGGTGGCGTCAAGACTACCAAAGAAATCGGCAAGATCTCCGTTACGCAAATCCGAAACGGGGCGCGAGAAGATCGACAATTGGGGTTCTTTGTCAATTCAGGTGTACTGGTCGTTTGCAACAACGCAGAATACGCTGAGACACTTGCTCAGATCTGGCAGGGAAGCGGCATCGATCACAAGTCGCTTGCTGACAACCGAGAATTCACGACCATCATGAGCCGTTGTATTGGCACCGCTGGCGAACGCCCTCAAGCGTCGTTTTACGTAAATCCGGTAGCACTCTATCGCGAATTTTCAAAGCAGAGTGCTTCCAGTTTAATTGTACTGGGCACCCTAAAAACGTTGGGCATCGACGGCATCAAAGGTATTGGTGGTAGTGCCATTTTTGCTCCAAACGATTTCGACTCCATAATACACGCCCACTTGCTCCTGGACACCAATCGGCGTGGCGCGTTGCGAGCCGTGCGTCCAAAAAGTGGTTCGACCGAGCCAGAACTTTGGGTAAACGATAAAGTCGCCAGCTACGCTACGATGAATTGGGACTTTGCCAGGACGATTAAGGCTATTGCGGAGATCGTCGACTCGTTTGGCGGCGAAAACACTTTTGAAAACAACGTAATCACACGCGGAAGCAATCAGATCGGTATCGACTTAAGAAAGGATTTTTTAGACATTTTGAACGATCGGTTGTCGTTGGCTCAATTGATCTTGCCGACCAGACGCATCAACAGCCAAAGCAATTTAGTCGGAATTCATATTAAGGACACGCATCGCCTAAAGACCGACGTTTTGCCGAAATTATTCAGCAAACTTAAAACAAACAACGACCGCTGGAATTCCAAGGTTATCGGCGATTCGACTGTCTATTATCTTGACATTAAAAATGACAATCCCAACATCCGCGTTCAACAGCCATGCCTTGGAATCGTTGGCGACGACTTGTTGGCAAGCGACTCAATCGAATCGATCGAACAGGCTATCAAAACACTCTCAAGCGGTGATGATCTTTTAAGCGAGGCAATTGAATACAAGCTGATCCGCGATCGCATCAAAGCACAGCTCAAGGACAAAGAAACGTCCATTATGGCGTACCAACGCCCGGAGGAGTCGTTGCGACTTTTTTACGATTTGGCAAACGACTCAGAAAACATCAATCGACTCGAATCGATATCGGCAAACAATCCCTTTTTTACTGCCTTGGTGACGGCACTTAAGAGCAAGAGTCTGCCTCCTTTTGAGGTAATCTCAAAGTACCTCGCTCCATCCGGCGCGTTCGTCGTTGAGGAAGAGGACGGGTTGCATTACACTACCTTTAGCATGAGACGCGAGTGATAGGTTGCTTCGCGTTTCTGCGTTAAAGAGTGAGAAAGAACATGGACGCTGTTGGGGATCAACGACAAGCATTGTCGCAAAGTCTTTCTTTGCTGCATTCATCGCTCACCTGCTTGGTCTCTCCATTTGGTCGTATTGTTTTGGAAGAAGCCAGCGATGCGTCGGGCCAGCCTATACAGCTCGCGATGGATCAGCGACTGGCGGGTGCGTTTCGGGAGTCGACTTGGGTCGGACTTACACTATTGGCTTCCAAGCAGTGCAATCATTCGTTGCAACCATCGCTCGCATTTTGGCGACGTTTTGCAGAAAGTTATTTCCAGGCCCTTTGTCGATTTGCTTCTCAAGATGCAAAACATTGGGCGAGCCCTCAAGCTCCATCCCACGACGATCTGCTCGAACGGATTGAATCCGCTCCATCTATGCGAGGGTTGGAATATCTGACCACGGAGTCCCTGACCCACATTTGGAACGAGCTTGATCTATTCACCAAGGACGCGGTCAAGTCCGCAAAGAACGATCTCGCTGGTTACTTGCATGATCTCAACGATGCTTGGAACTTGGTGGGAAGAGTTACGTTTCACTTGGCGGAAAATAAAAAGAACGAGCAGCTTCCGTTTGCTTTCCTCGCGACCTATACCGAAGGCCGTTCGACGTCCGGATCGCTACGTCACATCCCACTTTCCGATGCACTCAAACAGTCGATTGCAGAACAAAACTCAGATCTTCTAAACGCATTGTTGGAGCCGGTGCAACGTGCAGCGAAAAATTGCACTCTGGTCCAAGACTTACTGGAGTCGCGAGGTTTGTTTTCACCGCAAGCCTGGAGTATTCAACAAGCGTACGCGTTCTTATCCGAAGTTCTGGTTATGGAGCAAGCGGGCGTTGTCGTTCGAGTCCCGAATTGGTGGAACGCTTCACGGCCCCCTCGGCCTAGCATTCAAGTACGTATCGGACAAAAGAAGAAGGCTGGTTTGGGACTCGCGGAGGCTCTCGATTTCAATGTCCAAATCGCATTCCAAGGTCAACCTCTAAGCAAAGAGGAATTGAAACAACTCATGGATTCGCGAGAGGGGATG
>JAYVPE010000705.1:0-3209 GCA_043757575.1 Pirellula sp. | reverse complement strand
ATTGACTCGCCAAAATGGCAAAATATCAATTTCAAGGTGTACACAACTCTAAACTACCAAGTCATCCCCAATTACCCAAAGTTTGCGTCGGCCCTGCACCACTCCCCCCCTATGGCAAAGGTACTTCCGGCGACCTGCCCAACTTACTGGGGTATCGGAAGTCCCGAATAACTTTCCAAAATTCCGTCCGTCCGAAAGGTCTGCATTGGGGAATCAAGGGGACTTGCGCGCCGAGGTGCTGCAATGAGGCTTCGTAGTGAACTTCTCTTGATCGAAAGAGCCTTGAAAAAGGGCTGGCCAATCCCACCACAATCGAGAGCCGACGCAATCGAGCTGGTCCAATCGGTTCTTGCCGATGCGGATTCCACCGTCCGAGAAATCAGGCGGGCCGAAATCGTTCGGAGTCTATTGGAGGCCAAGCAATGAAGACCTGTTTGCGGTGTTCCGTGTGCGACGGTCGAAGCCTGGTATACGCCACGGTTAGGCACGCCTGGTTCACGGTACGCTATCGCCGGTGCCAGAGCTGCGGGCGCACATCCAAGACGATTCAAAAAATCCAATCTAGTATCGACTCCGGCGAATCGAGTGGTTTAGTGGTTGTCTCGGAAAACCAAAGCGGGAAAATACCATCGTCAATTTCACCGGCACAACTTAGGAATTAAAGCATGGTATTCGCAGGGCTTCTTGAAAAGATTCGCGTAAAGAAAAAAGCGTTGGCGTTGACAGCCTTCGACCATTACTACGCACTTTTGAAAAATGTTGCGACTGGGCAAGAGGTTGACGCGGACCAGGCAGCGGTCACCATCGACGCAATCGGGAAATCGGAAGACGACTTTGAATCGGACATAGTGACAATGGAAAAGCGAATCGGGCTTGCCGGCCGACTGCGAGAGTCCGAGTCGATTGAAAAATCTATTCCAGGTTTGCGGGAAACACACAGAATAGCCAAAGACGCACTTGAGGCCGCCATTCTCAGACTACAACCGGCGGCTACTGCTGCATTCGATTTGCTGAAAAACACTGAGGATTTACTAGGCCATTTTCACGGGGTTGGGTTGAGACTTGCCGAAACATGCTTGGACGAAAGTTTGAAAGCCAAAGAGCGAGAAATCACGGGGAAGCGTGTCGCATTCGTAGACAAGCGTAGGCCTTTGATGGATGACTTGCGACTCGCTCGAGAGTATCTTTCGAATTATCAAGCAAACATTGACGACGCAAAACGCAAGCAGCAATCACAGTTGCGATACGCTCGAGATCAAGCCACGGTTGATTTGCGAAAATGGACCAAGCAGCACGACGCGCAGAGTTCCATCATTGACCAATTGGAAAAATCGATTGCAGAAATTGACGTTGAGCTGCGACCGTTGGACCAAGAGATGGCGAAAATACGAAAGCAGAAGCTGGTCCCATGATCAGAAAAATAGCAGTTCCAATTCGAGTAGCGTTGGTTATGCGTGGTTTGCCGATCACGGTATCGGACCCGTCGGTTGCGATTGCCTGGTGCATTGGTGCTTTGCAAAAAAAGAGACGTAAAGCGACCCGACGTAAAAAGTAATCCAATAGACAACTTCGTGCTTGCCGTTTGACCGTTCTTTTCCGGCATAAAAGCGAATCGATTCCTGAAATGGTAACGATGCGAGTTGTCTTCCAGGGTGGCCAGTTGACTCCCGTTGGGTTGGCTGGCTTTTTTCGTTTCGTTGGTGCGAATCAGGTGCGGTTAAACCGCACCTGAACGCATCGACCGTCCGACAACCCAGTCGTTGAAACGAAGCAGAGTTACCAAGTTGGTAACTTGCCAACTAAAGCATTGACCTCCCGACAACCCAGTCGTTGCTACGAAAGGAAGTCTACTGTCATCCGATGACAGTTGACAAAACCCCAGGCATCGACCGCCGCATCGTTCGGATGTTGAAACTGTCCCAAGAAATCCACTCATCGTGAGTGGTTTATGTGGCATCGACCTTCAAATCGTTCGGTCTTTGAAACTGAATTGTCCCGTCGCCGGGACAATCTGACTTTTGGTGGCATCGACCGCACAATCCTTCGGTCTTTGAAACGCTGCTCCGAAATCCCCATCCCCAGCAAGGCGAATTCCCCCGTTTTGCGAGCGGTTGACATTCTTAAGATTCGAAAGCAATCAAAAGGAGTCGAGGAGCTCGTAAAGATTGCTAGTCTTGGCATTGAGATCCAGAACGACGCAGCGTTGATTCGTCTTGAGTCAGAACGGGCAGCGGGTTCGATGTTGGCTAAGATGGAATTGAAGCCCGGTAAGAAATCAATTGGTAACAGCATGTTACCAATTGCCGATCTAGGTGTTACGAAGATGCAATCATCCCGTTGGCAGACGATCGCAAGTTTGCCCCAACAAAAGTTCGACGAGTCAGGGCCAAAACCGGAACTATAGTTCCGGTTTGGAACGTCGAAAGTGAGAAGGGGGTGTCTACTGTACACACCCCTGGAGGACCCCAGAATCCTGCAATTGGTATGCTACAAACTCGAAAGTTATCTACCGACCGCCAAGAAGCCTTAGAGCGCCTGCGAGCAACCGAGGGGCCGGTTCCGTATCGCGGATGGGTACCGTCGCCGGCTGAAATCCGAGAAGCCTGCTTGCGAATCCAATCGACATGGGACGAAGCCGAGTTCGAACGCAGGAACCAATACAGGCAGGAAACGCTAACCGCTGACACTTGGAACGCCGGCCAGGGGTTTTTCGTTTAGGTAGTCCAGGTGTCGCGACACCCGCTAGAAATATTTTCGAGTTATTTTCCCTACGTTTCTTGCACTTTGTTGCTTCCAGTCGAAATCACGTTTACCCTGGTTTTTCATTGGTAAAGTCGATGTTCCCAAGCAATTTCTAATCCGTAGGTCGTAGGTTCGAGCCCTACTGGGCCTATTTGTAAGTGCTTTAATAGCAAGGAGTTACGTCTGCCAGTTTTTTGGCAGAATTCCTTGGCAGAAAGCTTGGCAGAATAGGGATTGTAAAAGGGAACGCAGATGGTTTTTTGCGGGTGCCAAATGGACCCGTCCCCCATCGCTCTAGCCGTGATCGCTGGCAATGGTCGACCTTGCAGTCGTTTCCCACCCCGGTTCGCTTCTAAACACATTTTTGATGGGTTCTAGCCCTTATCTACCCTATGACAGATGGAACAGACACATCCATCATTCATCCGGTAGCATGGATGCAAGCGGTAGTGGATCTTGTCGCACAA
>JAYVPE010000704.1:0-3212 GCA_043757575.1 Pirellula sp. | reverse complement strand
AGTACTCGTCATGAGTAAGCGGATCGAATTTGTGTGTGTGGCATTGAGCGCACTGAATCGTCAAACCAAGTACTCCTTTGCCGATACAATCCATTCGGTCAAACATCTCGGCCATCCGAAACTGCTCGGGAATTATCGCTCCTTCCTCGTTGATCATGCTATTGCGCAAGAAGCCGGTCGCGACCATTTGATTTTGAGTTGCATTAGGAAGTAGATCGCCCGCGATTTGTTCGACAATGAATTGATCATACGGCATATCGCTATTCAAAGCTCCTATCACCCAGTCCCGCCAAGCCCACTGCTCTCTTTTTAAGTCTTTTTCGTATCCGTTGGTGTCGGCATAGCGAGCGACATCGAGCCAATGCCGCGCCCATTTTTCTCCGAATCGTTCACTTGCCAAAAGTTCATCGATCCGTGTCTCGATAGGCACTAACTCAAACGACGCAGCATCTGCAATCGTCGGCGGAATGCCAACTATATCAAGGTGTATGCGTCTGGCGAGTGTTTCTTTGGAAGCACGTTTCGCGGGCAAATGACCAGCTTGCTGGAGACGGTGACGCACGAAAGCATCAATGGGATTTTTGGTTTCAATCGGCGATGCTTTCTTTATTGGTGGAGCAAAAGCCCAATGTGATTCGAATTTTGCACCTTGGTCGATCCAATTGCGAAGCAGGCTTTTCTGCGCACCGCTTAACGCTTTGTTGGCATGCAGAGGAGGCATGATCGAATCGGGATCCATTGAGGTGATACGTTGGATCATGAGACTTGCAGCAGAGTTGCCCGGCGAAATGGCAGGTGTACCGGATTCGCCTCCCTTGGTTGCCAAGGATGGAACATCGAGTCGCAATCCGCCTTGACGTTTGGTTTCATCGGCACCATGACAAAGAATGCAATGTTCGTAGAGCACGGGTTGAATCTGCCGGCGAAAGTCGATAGTAGGCTCGGTACCTAAGATGAAATTGGAATCCAAGATAAACGTCAGCGAGACCCACGCAGTTAACATGGTCCAACGCAGCTTTTCAATCATGCGATCCTACTTTCAAGAAGGTGCCACCGGGTGGGCGGCACTGAGCATCTCAACTGTTCAAGTACTTCCCGACATATTAGTTTGTGTTGGGCGATTTATACTTTACGTCAGCCTAGTCGCCCATACAATCATGTCAAGAACACTTATATTGCCGCTAAATGAAAAATAGGCTTCAAACACATCTCCGTCTCTTTTAACTGCGTCCAGTAATCCGGACGTAGAATAATGCATTCGACGTGAGATAATCGCATTGGCTCTTGTCTAAAGTACCTCACAGTACCTATGTTAGAGACTTCTAGAAAAGTGGTTTGCCATCATTTTGGTCAAACTCATCCAAAGTCCACTCTGATTTCATCTATGTCCGAGCCTAGTTCTCGAGTCAACAAGACCATAGCTACCTTGCGTGGAGTTCGTCCGACGATACTCCCCTCCCTTCTATTGTGCGATTTCGCCAACCTGGAGAGGGAGGTTCGCTTATTGGAAGAAGCTGGCGTCGAATGCCTCCACCTGGATGTGATGGATGGAAATTTCGTTCCGAACTTGAGCTACGGCATGCCGATCGTGGCCGCTGTTCGCAGAATTACAGATCTAATGCTCGATGTGCATTTGATGATTACTGATCCAAATACGTATGCACCGCAGTTCGTTGACGCTGGCGCAGACACGATTACGTTCCACATCGAAGCGTTAAAGCAACCGAGTTGTTTGCTTGCTCAGCTTCATTCTCAAGGAGTTGCGGCTGGTTTGGCAATTAATCCTTCGACCGAGATGGGTCTTGTTTTGCCCTTCGTTCGCGAATGCGACTTGGTGTTAGTCATGAGTGTCGAAGCGGGTTTTGGCGGGCAAGCATTCAATCCGATCGCATTAAGTCGGCTTGCGGAACTTCGAAAAACGAACGGTGCTGATCTGCTTTTAGAAGTAGATGGTGGCGTGAATGAAACAACGGTTGGCCAGTGTACGGCCAATGGAGCGGACCTGCTTGTCGCAGGCTCTGCAATATTTCGCCAAGCAGATTACTGCCAGGCGATGACTCGATTGCGTCGTGAAATGCAAAACTAATGTGTTGCAGATGAACCCTTTCGTAGTGATTCCTCTTCGGAAATTTAGTTTATGTGTAATGTAGTTGTTGTGCGTCCTGGATCGACACTTTTCGACGAGCAAGAGCGAATCAAAGGTAGTCTCGACATGCCGCTGTCTGCATCCGGCATTGAGCAAGTTCATCGCATCGCGATTGAAATAGCCAAGTTGCCGATTTCAACGGTCTATTGTGGACCTTGTGAATCCGCCCAGAGTACGGCTCGAAAAATTGCCGAGCAAACTCGATCGAAGTGGAAAGTCTGTGATTGCTTTCGCAATTTGGACCATGGATTGTGGCAAGGTAAATTGATAGATGAGCTCAAGCGTCTGCAACCGCGACTCTTCAAGCAGCTTCAGGAAAACCCGCGTTCGTTTTGCCCGCCGGGCGGCGAAACGGTTGTAGAGGCCGAAGCTCGCGTGGAGAAATTGATCGTTAAGCTTTGCAAAAAGCACGCGAATGAGACCATCGCGGTCGTCATTCCAGAACCGCTCGCAAGCTTGATCGCGGCTAAATTAAAGGAAACCGATGTCGGGGACCTTTGGAAGTCGGAGTGCGACGATGGCTCATGGGAAGTGATCGATTCCGACACACACGATACGATTGGAACACTTGTTGGTTCTGGCTACCGAGCAGGATCGAACACAGAACGACCCCAAAGAGCCGATCCTTTTGTTACTCAATAGGAATTCAAATCTGATGTCCGCTGTAGAATTGCCGATTACTTCCGATTCGACTCCAACAGCCCAAAAGCGAGGCGTGCCAGAAGGACTATGGATCAAATGCCCTGGCTGCGGCGATTCAATCTATCGAAAGGAAGTCGAACGCAACTTAAACGTCTGTCCGAAGTGCAAGTACCACATGTACGTCTCTGCAAGAGAGCGGATTGCACAGTTGTTAGACGAGGGAACGTTTGAAATTTGCGACGAGCATATTTTGCCTACCGACCCGTTAAACTTCTCAGACAAGAAACGTTACGCCGAACGTTTAGTCGCAGAGCAACTGCGAACTGGTTTGACCGACGCAGCCATGTGTGGAACTGGCATGATTCGAGCTCGTCGGGTCGCGATCGCGGTGACCGACTCGGCTTTCATTATGGGAAGTATGGGT
>JAYVPE010000703.1:0-12003 GCA_043757575.1 Pirellula sp. | reverse complement strand
CGCATCTCGCTTAGAAGTACGTTTTCCATTTCAACGAGCTTGCCCGCGTATTTTGGATCGTTGGCTAAGTTTGCAAGTGCTGAGTCTTGTTTGCCGTGCTCGGTTAAGAGTTCGTCAGGATTAGTAGCCAGATCGAAGAGCTGTGTCTCATGTACGGTGCCATCTAGGACGTCGTATTTGATCAGTTTCCAGTCCCCCTTTTTTACACAGCGTATACCTGGCTTGGTGCCTCCAGAGTACGTACCGTAGAGGACATCGCGAATGGTGGTCTGTTTGCCTTCTAGCACAGGTTTGAAGCTGAGGCCTTCATTGCTGTCCGGGGCAGGGATACCGGCAATATCGCAAAGCGTGGCGACCGTATCCAACAAGTAAATATTTCCTGGGGCGCGGCTACCCGGCTTGATGCCTGGCCCTTTGACAATGAAAGGCACTCGCCAAGTGTGTTCATAGAGGTTTTGTTTCCCCTGCAATCCGTGGCGACCAATCGCAATGCCGTGATCGGCGGTGTAAAAGATGTAGGTGTTTTCCAATTCGCCCATGGATTCAAGCTTGGCGAGTACGCGACCAATTTGAGTGTCGATCGCTTCGCTACATGCGAACTCGCGGCCGAGTTCATTGCGTATCGTCCGCTCATCGCGATTTTCCCATACGCCGCTAACCGTGGCTTCATCGCGCAAACCGGGATGGCCATGAGGAAACGGGTGCGCCGGCAAATAGTTGATTGGCAATGCGGGCTGTTTAGGATTTGATAAAGGGAGTGTGGCCCGATCCGTATGATTCACGGCACCGTATTTTTCTAGTAGATCAGGGCGGCCATCGCGGGTGTCATGCGGATGGGAGAAGCCAAAATAAATAAGGAACGGATCGATATCCTTCGATGCCTCTCGCTCGGTAAGGAAGTTCATCACCTGATCGCCATGCCAAGGGCTGCCACTTTCATCTGTGCCGCCACGCTTGCTAGCGTCATGACGCACGGTGAACTGTTTGTTTGCTCCCTCGTACGAGTTGCCAATCTTGCACGTGCGCATCGTGTCATAGCCAGCTCGATTGAATACAGCGGCCAAAGTGTTTTGCTCTAAGTTCGGGGGGCAGTATTTTCCTGCTTCAGGCGCGATCGGCAAATGCCACACCGTTCGACCGCTCATAATCATATGGCGTGACGGCGTGCAAACCGCACCCACGAAGGAACCCATGTGATGCGCCGCATCCAAAACCATGCCTTGAGCAGCAAGTCTATCTATGTTTGGCGATTCGAGCGATGACTTGGGATTGTAAAATTTGAAGTCGAAGGGGGACTGGTCGTCCACGAGGATGAAAAGGATATTCGGGCGGCGAAGTGATACAGCATTCTTGGGCGACTGTACTACTGCTGCCGAAGCAACGAGGGAGGTAAACAACCCCAGCATCATGACTGGGATAAGCAGAAGTTGATTCTGTTTTATCATCTAGGTTTTATCTTTTCGAGAATTTAATTCAATGCATGCCATTGTAACCAGCAAGGTCAAGGGGGGATCTGAATAGGACTACTAAATCTTTGAACGCATCGAACATCCCGCTAGTTTAGAAACGGCTGAGCCATCAAATGTGGTAATCCTGTCGCTGCTTGAATAATACTGTTCCCAACAACTTGAATCCCGCGTGCCCACATCGTGTGTTCGTCAGCAAAAACCAATTCTGGAACCGCAGGCAGAACATGCCAATGGCCATTGATTATTTCCGTCTCAAGTTGCGAAACTTGCCAAACGGCGTGTCCAATAAAAAGTCGACAGTGATCCGGTGTCGACTGGGCTAGCTTCTTCAAAGTTTCAGATTGGGCGGACAAATATACGCCTTGACTGTTGCCCCCCTCTGCTAACATTTGGTTGTCGTGAATCGCCAATACCGGGCCGTTTTGTGGGCCCCCAAAATTGACATGCGAATCAGAATTGGTCGGTTTTGCTGCACCCTCCAGCAATTGGTCCCATAGCGATCCCGTTTCCATCGCCAAGCGTCGATTTAGCATAATGCCTATGGTTTGTTCTTCTGAATGCTCAACAATAATGCAAACGGAACGTGCAAAAACTGAATCCTGAGTGCCTGGCGCTGCTACCAACAAAAATCCCGCCAACGATATGCGAGGATTTTCATCCTTCGAACCAGATGATTTTGGTATGCGATTCATGGAACGAAAAGCCTGCTGGAAAAATGGAGAAAAAACGCTCGTCTATCGCTTGTCATTACGCGAAGTGATAGGATTGCCACAATGACAATCTGGATAAAAACAATACGCAAAAACAGTGCCGAATCGGAGAAATGCATTTGAGTATGCGAGATTTAAGGAGAAACTATACTTATGGCGGCCTTGTTCGGAGCGAGTTGCCGCTAGAACCGATGCAGCTTTTTCAGCGATGGTTAGAGCTCCTCCAATCAACGGAACTCCCGGAGTGGTTTGAAGTCAATGCGATGACACTATCAACTTCAGACCCGGACGGTGGTTCGTGCAGCCGAATCGTTCTGCTCAAGGGGATTGAAAGCGATGGGTTTCTTTTCTTCACTAATTACAATTCTGCCAAGGGGCGGGAGATGGCAGTAGAGCCCAACGTTGCTCTCCATTTCTTTTGGCCCATGTTGGATCGACAGGTGCGAATCGAAGGTTTGGTTGTAAAAACGTCCTCTGCAATCTCAGACCAATATTTTGCGTCTCGACCACGTTCCAGCCAATTGGGCTCGGCTGCATCGCCCCAATCGCAGATCCTTTTGGATGACTTGCAACTTGATATCGCGATCCAAGAACTGGATAACAAATACGCGGGGCAACCCATTCCTCGGCCAGACAACTGGGGCGGCTATAAAGTCATTCCACATATGATCGAATTTTGGCAAGGGAAACCATCGCGATTGCACGATCGGTTCCGTTACGATCGCACAGAATCAGGGGAAGCTTGGTCGCTCCATCGCCTAGCGCCATGATCGTGTCAACTCGCTCCACGAGTGTCTATCTAGTTCGACATCCAGCGGTTCACATTGACTCGAAGGGAATTTGTTACGGCGACAGCGATGTGCCGCTCGAGGACGGCTGGGACTCGACATTAGAATCACTGGTGAACACACTCTGCCAATTACCAATCCAGAATCGGCCGCAGCAAATATGGCATAGTGATTTGACGCGTTGCTCCGAACCGGCTATGTGGTTGTCCAAACAAATGGGAGCCGAGACTCGTCCTGATCGCCGATTGCGAGAACGCTTTTTTGGAACTTGGCAATCGGTCGCTTGGTCCGAAATACCGTTGCGTGAGGTTGAGCGTGCTCACGACATGCTTGAACTTCCGTCGACCTTTCGTCCCGGTGGCGGAGAGACGACAGAAGAAGTGTCGCAGCGTGCAATGTGTTGGTTGAACGACGCGGTTGCTTTTCCGGGGAACGAGTCAACCACGATCGTTGCGATAGCTCATAGCGGATCGATTACAGCATTATGCGGGTCGCTTCTAAAATTGCCACCGCTCCAGTGGACTCCGTATTACCTGAAGCCATCGCAGCATTTAGTGATTCAGTTGCATAGGGACGATCGCTCCGCGATTGTTGCGTTGCCGACCGCGGAGCGTTAAACTTCTATCAAGTTGAAATTTCATGAGCATCCAAATGCGAGAACACGTTCCAGTAATCTAATCGCCATCGCCCCTTGGACAAGGACAATCGCGAGATGGAAGTGTTTACGATATCACCTAGCTGTTCCTCAATCGAATCTTCTTCTAAAAAAGCCTCAAGCAATCGCAGCTTGAAATCTGCATGGATGACCATGGCGACCCGATCTCGGTCGCTATGCATTTGGGATTCGGACTCGTACCATTTCCGAACTTGATGCGCTCGATTGCGAGCTTCGTCGGCGGTTTCGAAGTGATCGAGATCGTACCAACCTTTGTCGCCAATGCGTTCATCCAAATGCCAGCCAGCATATTGGCGAGAGAGAGTCTCGCGGTTCATGCCTACTTGCGCAATTCGGCGTCCCGCTTGGAATCCGCTGTGACAGCCCCCTTGTTCATAAATGTCCTGGCGCACAGCAGGAACCGCACCCGTCTGCTTGGCAATCCAACGCGTCGTTTCTAAGGAACGAAGGAATGGACTACAGTACACCACCGTTGGAGCAAGCTTAGCCATCTCTATAGCCAGTTTTTTTGATTGGGCGACACCGAGTTCAGTAATGCCGGGATCCGGAACGCGAAATCGATCCTCGAGGGCATTGTTCTCCGACTGGGCATGTCGGATGAGTAGCAAACAAGGCAGGTGGTGCATAGACTTTTCGTGTCGTAATCGATAGTTTTGTCGCGTAGAATAAGGGGTGGACTTGGGCGTAATGTACGTTCCTATCCAATTTTCGTCAAAAGTGGCATAACAATTCGCTTAAGCCGAACCGAAAACAGACTGAAATGAACGAGACAGTAAACCTGTCCAACCTCCCTGAATTGCTCCGTCGGCACGTGTCGAAGTTGGACAACACCAAGGCTCCTTGTGATTCGCATCGCGAGCTTGCACCCCAGTACGCATATGGGCGTCATCGTGGCCCAGCTCCCAAGTACTCGCACCCTGCAGCCGTTCTCATCTGCCTGATACCGATATCCAATTCCGAGTGGTCAATTCCACTCACTCTTCGCCCGACACAAATGGCGGATCATGGTGGCCAGGTTTCCTTGCCTGGCGGTCGATCCGATGCTGGCGAAACGGTTTGGATGACCGCATGCCGCGAGTTTGGCGAAGAACTCGGGTGTACGACCGAAACCATGCAGCCCATCGGCGAACTGACGCCCTTGTACGTTTACGCGAGCCGTCATCTCGTTAAGCCTTTTGTCGCCGTAAGTTCTCTTCGCCCCTCGTTCAGACCTAATCCGGATGAAGTTGCGGAATTGATCTTCCTGCCGCTCCGTGACTTGCTGTCGGGCGACGCGATCAGCATCGGCACATTGAAACGGGGCACGGTGAAATTCGATGCACCTGGGATTCACGTGGATGGCCATTTCGTTTGGGGAGCGACGGCAATGGTACTCGGACAGCTTCGCAATGTAATTCTTGAAGTCTTGGCAGAACAAATTCAGGCGCCCAAGTTCATGTAGCGATCTTGTGATTTTCGCGTAGAATCTTAGGTGACCTGTTTATGAATCCTCGACAGTCTTCGTCACGGCATCGCAAAGAAGTCCTAAACCAATTAGTCTCAAGGTGTAAAAATGATTCGTGTCGGCATTATAGGCGTTTCTGGTTACACAGCTATCGAAGCGATCGAGTGGCTCATCGGGCATCCTCAGGCACAAATCCTTGCAGCCACCAGCCGACAAGCGGATGGAAGCATGATTTCCGATATGCATCCAAGCCTTGTTCGCCGGCTCAAACTGCCAGTTGAGGACCTGACGCCCATTCAAGTTGCAGAGCGATGCGATGTCGCTTTTTCGTGTCTGCCGCATGGAGCCTCGGCACATCATGTGATGCAGTTGTTGGACGCTGGTTGCCGAGTCATCGACTTGTCGGCTGACTATCGGTTGAGTACACCTGCTCTTTATGAAAAATGGTACGGTGAACAACATCCAGACGCAGGCCGTTTAGGAATGACCCCGTACGGATTGCCTGAGCTTTTTGCCAATGAGTTAAAGGACTGTAAATTGGTCGCCAATCCGGGATGCTATCCCACATCCGCGATTTTGCCCCTGTCACCGCTCCTCAAAGAAGGGCTCATTTCGCCATTGGATATTATTGTGGACAGCAAGTCTGGAGTCAGTGGTGCTGGACGAACACCAAAACTCGCAAATTTGTACTGCGAAACCAACGAGAGCATCTCGGCTTATTCGGTTGGAAATCATCGCCATCAGCCTGAGATTGTCGACATTGTCAAGCGATTCAGTGGTATCGAACCGCAAATCGTCTTCACTCCCCATTTGACTCCGATGGAACGTGGGATTTTATCTACGATCTATGTGCATCCAGCGGCGGGTGCGACCCCTAATCAGATCCGCGAATGCTTGAACACGTATTATGATGCCAGCTCGTTCGTTCGAGTTGTGTCCCATTTGCCTGCAACACGATTTGTAGCGAGGACGAATTACGTGGACATTACGGTCCGCGAAAATGGCCCTCGGATCATCCTCATTTCCGCCATCGACAATTTGGTCAAGGGAGCCAGCGGAGCTGCCATTCAAAACATGAACCACATGTTCGGCTTGGAACCGACCATGGGTCTCTTGTAAAAAAAGATAGAGGCAGCCGTAGGGTCGAGAGTTTTTCCAAATTGCGGGTATGCAAAGCTTCGTCGTTAATATATCAACGAAAACACGGATCACCAGCTATGCGCCATGCTGCTATACGATTTCAAGCGTTCCGCCGCTTTGTCCCAGTCGCCACTGTATTTGGGTTCATATTGGACAATATCGCTCATCGAACGCATCCAGCGTCGTCCCTCTGCAATCGACGCGAATCTTCCGAGTGAAACCATTTGCGAAATGATGTTTCCAAGTGCTGTTGCCTCCACCGGTCCTGCAACAACAGGCCGCTGACAAGCGTCGGCTGTCATTTGGCAGAGCAATGCATTTTGGACTCCACCTCCGACAATATGAATTGTCTCAAGTCGATATCCGAGCAGTTGCTCAAGCCCTGCCAAACACAATCGGTAGCGTAGCGCCAAGCTCTCCAATGTCGCTCTCGCTATGGCTCCATCGTCTGCCGGCGGAGTTTGGTCCGTATGTCTTAAAAAACCTAAAATGGATTCAAGCATATTCTCAGGAGCGACAAACTTGGGATGTTCGAGGTCAATCAAAGTTTGCAATGGCTTTGCCCTAGCTGCCATGGCTGCCAGTTTGCTCCATTCGTAATTGGTTCCCATTCGTTGCCACGAAGCACGGCACTGCTGAAAAGGCCATAGTCCCGCAATATTCTTCAGCAACCGGACGCTGCCATTGGCGCCACCCTCGTTCGTGAAGTTCAATTGCTGGCAAGCGTCGGAAAGAATGGGTTCCGCTAACTCGACTCCCATCAGTGACCAAGTTCCGCTGCTAATGAAACACCAATTCGGTTTGGAACTCGCAAAAGCGTCAGCAGGCACAGCGATGACGGCCGAGCCAGTATCGTGCGTAGCGGGCGCGATCACTTGAACACGTTCGTCCAAGCCAGTTCGCGTTCGAATGCTAGATCGCAGTTTGCCGAGTTGTGTACCTGGCTGTACCGGCGTTTTAAAAATATGTTTTGGAATATTCAATGCGTCAAGAATTTTCGATGACCATTGACCATTCGTTGCATGAAGCATTTGCGTTGTGCTTGCATTGGTATACTCATTAACCATTTGGCCGGTAAGCAGCCAATTGATGAAGTCGGGAATCATCAAAAAGTGTTCGGCTACATCGAGCAACGGAGAATGCTCCGCTCGCATTGAATAGAGTTGGTAGAGCGTGTTAATCTCCATAAATTGGACACCGGTTTGTTCGAAGATATCCGCTTGTGATATCGATTCAAAAACGCGTTTCATCATGCCACTAGTTCTGGCATCACGATAGCAAAAGCCAGGTCCTACGAGATCTTTGTTCCGATCGAGCAGCACGTAGTCCACACCCCACGTGTCGACACCGATACTAGCAATTCGATCGCCATATTCCTTGGCAGATAGCGTGATTCCTTGTTCGATTTGCTGCCATAGGCCGTGAAGACTCCAGTGCAGTCGCGACCCGATGTGTACCGGAGCGTTTTCAAACCGGTGAACATCGGTTAAGTGAATGCGATCGGATTTCATCTCGGCTGCGATCACCCGCCCGCTCGAAGCTCCCAAGTCAACCGCAATCACAACTCCTGAATCTGCCATGCCCGTCCCCGATTGAAATACCGCAACAAAGAAAAACTATCGCCAGAAAAACCATTGTCAGAAAAACCATTGTCAGAAAACCGAAAATTCTAGCGATATGTTCAGTGTTCCGTCAGGCACTTGATCAAAATAGTGGTCAGGCGAAAGGGACGTTGACACTGGCCAGCAACATTGCAGCTTCTCAAGACACTCTGGAGTCCTAAGACCGAGAACTCGACAGGCTGCATGTTTCTTGGCCCTGAGCCTCGATGGCTACCATTTATGCCTTACATTCCACTTATTTTTCCACTTGCTTTCTCATATTCCTCTTTGCTGTAAACAATAGGGGGATCGATACCAACAACTAGGTACTCAGTTGTTTCTTCCGGTTTGCCGGCAAACATGAGCTTTACTTTGAAGCGAGGATACTCCTTGCCTGGCACCTCTTCGACGATTTCGAAGTTCTCTAATCGAATCCCAGACTTCCAACGCGGTTCCTCGACAATCACCGTTGGGGTTGAATCTGCAATCATCCCATACTTCACGCCAGCTTTCCATTTCGACAATGCCGTTTCGATAGCGAGACGAGCTGTCGCACTCGCGGGCTTATACCGATCATTGGAGTTGCTTTGGCAACCTAGAGAGCAGGCAGACAATGCAAATATGCAAAGTAAGGCACGCAGTTGATTCAAACGATTCATCGTAATCTTTCAAGTTGACGGTGTTGCCATTCGAAGCCAACGCCTACGACGTATGGCAAAGAAAACGGACGGAATTAATAAATCAACAACTTCGTCTGCGACAAGGATGCCACCCAGGACTGGTGCCGCCATGGGACAGATAACATCCGCACCCACTCCCGTACTCCAAAGCAGTGGAGCTAGAGAGAAAATCATAGTTGCCTCAGTGAGAAGCTTCGGACGAAGTCGATGCACAGCGCCTGCAATGACGCACGATTGAAGTTCATCGAGTGACGATATTTCCTGCAAACCACCGACGTCTGCTACAGCCTGACGCAAGTAAATAATCATAACCATGCTTGTTGCTGCGGCCATGCCAAAACAGGCAATGTATCCCACCCCGACGGCCAATGAAAACGAATAGCCAAGAAGCCATTGAGCCATTACGGCACCCGCCATCGCACCCGGGACGGATAGGAGCATTAGCATCGCGTCTGCAACATCTCGAAACGCCCAGAACAATAGAATTGCGATCAAGACGAAACAAATGGGCAACATCCACAACATATTTAACCGAGTGCGAGCCGCATGTTCGAATTGCCCTGTCCATTCGATTTTGACTCCTGGTGGCAGCGTCGTTTGTTGAAGCAGGGCTTGAGCCTGTTGGACCAAGTCGGTAGCGTCGCGCCCTCGCACATTCAGTCGAACGTAGTTGCTCAACATTCCGTTGGTGCTCTTTATTGTCGCCGGACCATCTTGATGACGCATTTTCGCAACATCTCTCAAAGACAACAGTTGCACTTCTGCTGTCGCTTCGTCGTCCTTATCGAGCTCGCTTCGCGAACGTAAAGCCAACGGTGTGTCGAGCAGACTATCGCTCGTTAAATCAACCTTCGCGCGGATTTTCAGTCGAACAGGAAGAGTAATCTCAGAACCCGGCTTCTGGGATTGGGCGAGCAAGGTACCGTGCGTGACTGCCTCGACCGCACGGTCGATTTCGATTCGATCCAAGGAGTGGCTTGCAATACGATCCAAGTCCAGGTCAAAAAAAACGTAATCCTTGTTACGAATAGGGTCGGCGATAACATCGACGGCGCCCGGGATTTGTCGCAGCGTTTCCGCAATTCGATCTGCGGCGGCGACAACGCTTTCCAAATTGTCTCCAAGAACTCGGACGCCTACTTCGGAACTGACGCCGGTCGTGAGCATATCAATGCGATTCTGAATAGGCCGCGTCCACACGTTTGCCCATCCCGGCATTTGTACTGCAACATCCAGTTCACCGCCTGACCCCGTTAGCGATGCATTATTATGCGCCCAGAGCCACACGTTTCGATCGAACTGATCCGACAATTCGCGTAGGATTCGGTCGTAGGTCGCATGCGGATCGATAATCGCGAGTTCAGAAAAAGACGCTATTCCTGTGTGCTGGTCACTAGAGTGCAGTGCGTTTCGACGAGTCGTTCCATAGCGTGCCGACACAATCTGCGCCCGAGTGCGCTCAAAATCAGAATCAACGATCGGCTGACGGATGCATAACTCGTCAGCCACAATTTGTGTCCAAGTGCTGCCAGCGCGACGGTAAAGCAACTGATTCTCAGATCGAACAAAGTTGTTCCAGCTCCTGGCCGCAAGCGATTGTAGTTCGCTGAGGATCTGAGCCTCGGCAGCAGCAGAAAGTTTCTCAATAGTGTTGACTGTGCTCGCTGACGGTGAATTCGATTCAGCGAGCTTAAGTTGAAGTTCTCGTACTACAATGTGTAATGAATTTGCATCGAGTTGCTGTGCTAGCCGAAGTTGATCGTGGTTGACAATTGCATTAGCCAATACCTTCAATTGAACGTCTTGGAGTGGCGTCGAAGATTTATTGTTCTGATTTCCGTACGAAGCTACCGATCGAGCAACGGTCGTAGTCAGCTCTCTTCCCAAAGATGCTTCAAAGGATTGCAATAAATGCCAGCACAACTCGCGCTGAATCGCGTCAAATCTAGGAAGACCCGTTTCAACTATCTCTTGGATCAATCGAGTTTCGTTTTGAGCCTTTTCGACAAGCCCCGATGCCGTCATTCGTCGTACCACCATCGTCGCATGTTGATGAGCAGAGGCAATCAGAATGCGACGGCGTGGCCACCTCTCAATGGGCCGAAACTCAACCATCGACTCAATCATATCTATCGGTGCTGGGTCGAATGCTGTCTCAGCTCGACCTGCTTTACCGACAACCATCTGGACTTCTGGGAAGCGGCAAAGTTGCATATTGCGAGCTTTAAGATCATCGCTCGCCTGGCTCACATTCATGCGTGGTAAAGTAATCGGCATGTCCATCACCATGCCTTCGTCCAATGGCAACCGCATTGCAAGTCCGATCGGTCGCATCGTTGACTTCGCAAAAAGAGCCAAAAGAACTATGCACATTCCCAAACCGAGCCGGCCTCGGTACGTACCGACAACCATCCAAATCGCGGCAATAGATACAACCACGACGACTCGTATTGCCAAAGCGTTCCCTGTAGCTACAGCCGCGAGGACCATCAGACAGCTTAGAAATGCTACGAGTGGCCACGGGCGTTGGCACACGGCCAAAAGAACCGGTTGATAGATGCGAATCACACTTTGGAGAATCTTGCTTTCCGATTCCCCTCGCACTCGCCCCCGAATTAAATCTCTACAGAGTGCTGGAACCAATGTTACGGTCAACATAATGACCGATAGCAGTGTCAACGTTTTCGTCCAGGCCAATGGTCGAATCAATTGCCCGTCGATGCCACCTAGCATAAAGATTGGCAAGAATGAAATCAACATAATCATCACGGCCAAAACTGCAGGGCGAGCAACCATGGCCGTCGCACTAGCTACCAAATGATTTGTGTCGCCATCAATTGGCATTTCGCCAAACTCTCGCTTCAGTTGGAAAGTCACATTTTCCACGATGACTACAGACGCATCTACGAGCACGCCAATCGAAATTGCGATGCCTGCCAAAGACATAATGTTTACATGCATATTCACCCCGCTACTTGAGAGGATTTGCATTCCTATGAACGGCCCAAGTACAGCAAGCGGCATTGTCAATGTAATTACGAGCGAAGTGCGAAAATGTCGCATGATCAACACGATGCAGACGGTCGTAATGATTAAAGCCTCCAGCAAAGTTCGAGTAACAGTCGAAACGGCGCCGGAAATCAATCGTGTCCGATCGTAACAAGGGCTGAGGCGAAGATTGCGAGGCAGTTGTTCGCCAATAGTCTGCAGTGCACTCAGCACCGACTGAGTGACTTTGAGCGGATTTTCACCCGCCTGAAGATGGACAATACCCGCGACCATCTCGCTGCCATCTTTCTCCATTACTCCATAACGGGGAGCGGACTGCAAACTGACCTGGCCGACATCACCCAAGCGAGTCTGTGCTCCGCCAGGGATGTCGAACAACTGCTCCTCCAGTTCCGCTACCTCAGCAGCCAGTCGAGCAGACTGTATTGGTTCCGATTTTTCCTGCCCAATGGAAGGCAAAAAATCCCGTAACCGTTGTTCAAAGTC
>JAYVPE010000702.1:0-3214 GCA_043757575.1 Pirellula sp. | reverse complement strand
TGCTGAGAACAAGCGAGGAGAAGTGCGTTGCGCTGCGGGCTCAACAGAAACACTCTGAACTGCAAGCGGAGGAGGCTATGCAAGAATCCCTGATTGTTACAGCGAATAGCCTTCTCAGCAAAGTAACTTCGTTGCGATTAAAGGCACCGAGAGATGGTGTGTTGATCTCACGAACGAGCCGAAATTTGTCAGGCAGTTTTATTCCTGAGGGACAGTCGATTGGAATGGTTGTTAATCCATCGAAAATCGAAATCAATGCTTCCGTACCGCAGTATGCTTGGGAAACAGTTGCGCACAACATTGACTCTCCCGTATCGATCATTATGTTCAATGGCGACCTGTGGACAGGAAAGATTATCAAGACGTTGCCTCGGACTACGGACACTCTAGCTTCTCCCACCCTGGGCGGCCTATACGGTGGACCGATCACAGTCGTCCAAAGCAAAGCCGCCAATGGTGAATCCCAACTCAAGACCTATAAGCCGCGACTTCACACTCGCATCGAATTGACTAAGCCCGCGACATCATCGAATCTGTTCTCCATGCCAGGTCACAATGTGCCTCCCCCCCTGGGTACTCACTGTTCAGTAAAACTGGAGCTGCAAAACGAAGCCGTTTGGCAAACCGGTTTCCGCTGGATCAAAGCAGGCTTGCAAACTCAGTTTCACGAACCCAAGCAGTCGTTTTAATAAACAGTGTCACGTCCTCAAGAAGCAGCGAGCGTTACCCCCGGTTTTGTAGTTCTCAACCGATTATCTTAAAAACGACATGTCCTTTGACATCCGTTAGTCGCATGTCGCGACCGCCAAATCGAAACGTAGAACGCGTGTGGTCGACTCCGAGTAGATGCAGCATAGTCGCGTGCAAGTCATGCATCTCGGTACGATCCACGATAGCTTTATAGCCCCACTCATCGGTCTGCCCGTATACGGTACCAGATTTGACGCCTCCGCCCGCGAGCCAAATGGTGAATCCAAAAGGATTATGATCGCGACCATTGACTCCTTGAGCGAATGGCGTTCGTCCAAATTCACCTGCCCAAACGACAAGGGTTTGGTCTAGGAGGCCACGTTGTTTGAGGTCTTTTAGAAGGGCTGCGATCGGTTGGTCGACAGCACGCGCATTGTTCTCATGTCCTTCCTTGAGGTTGGCGTGCTGATCCCATCGGTCGCCGCTAACGCTTGGGCAAGTTAGCTCAATGAATCGCACACCTCGCTCCACTAGTCTACGGGCTATTAAACACTCGGTCGCAAAAATGCGAGTCGGCTCATATGCCGCGTCCATTCCGTACATCGTTTGGGTTACTTTTGTTTCGCCCTCAATCGCCATAAGCTCCGGAATAGCAGTTTGCATCTGCGAAGCCAATTCGTAATTCCGTATAGCCGATTCAATGCCGTCGTTCGTACCAAATTGATCACTCGCCAGTTGGTCAAGTTCGTGGATGAAATCCAGTTTGCTACGCTGACGCTTCGCGGATTTCTCGAGGGGCTGAACATTGGCGACGGCAGTACCCTTCGGCTTAAATACGGAACCCTGATAACTGGCTGGCAAAAAACCGCTTCCGAAGCAATCGAGTCCACCAGGAGGCACCAGGCCGCCATTGACAACAACGAATCCAGGCAGGTTCTGATTGACACTTCCTAGACCGTATGTAATCCAAGCACCCATGCTTGGGCGTCCTTGGAGACCGCTGCCCGTGTGCAAAAAGTAATTTGCAAAGGTATGCTCTGGAAATTCGGAGACCATCGACCGAACTACACAAAGATCATCTGCGCACCTAGCCACATTGGGAAAAAGATCGCTGACTGGCAATCCGCATTCACCATATTGTTGAAATTTCCATGGGCTTGCGAGCATTTTTCCATTGTTGTTAAATTGCGTTGCCTCAACCTTGAAAAACTCGCTTGGATCTTTGCCGTTGTATTGATGAAGCATCGGCTTGGGATCAAAGGTATCCACATGTGACGGTCCGCCATCCATATACAGAAAAATAACGGATTTGGCTTTGGCCGGATGATGCAGACCGTGGTTTGCCATCCCCGCTTTCGGAACAATTTTTAGATCTTGTCCCGCCTCGCTACCGAAAGCTGGATCATGCATCAGTGCGGCAAGAGCTGTCAACCCAAAGCCGCTCCCAAATCGTTGCAGTAGTTCGCGCCGGTTGGTCGGCGTTGGTCGAAAACGGTTGCAGTGGTTCATGTGCCTTATCTTTGAAAGATAAACTCTTTCTTGTTAACGAGCACATGGGCAAAGTCTTCCCATAACGCTTCATCGTGAACGGTCAATGCATTCTGGCTAGCGTGCTTCTCCAAAAAGTGGATCGCAGCATTGAGTTCAAAGGGACTTGCTTCCCTCGCAAAGGCGGTTAGATACATCCAGTTCACCCTCGCGTCTGGAGATTGCGCTCCAGCCATTGGTATCGTATCGCATGCTCGCTTGCCCCAGGCACTCGCAAGTTCCGTTACGAGTGGATCATTCATGAGAATCAGAGCCTGCGCTGGCACGTTGGAAACGTTGCGCCGACCCATTGAACTAAAAGGTGTGGGCGTATCGAATGCAACAAACATGGGTGACAGGAAGTTTCGCCGGACCTCTAGATAGATTGAACGACGGTTCAAGCCATCTTGCGGGCCACTCTTTGCCGGGCGTCCGCGGCCATCCATAAAGGAAGTTAGATGGACAGGGATCGAGGGACCATTCATGGTTGGATCTAACCGACCAGCGATACTCAATAGAGCGTCGCGGATGGTTTCACCCTCCAATCGCTTCTGCGGATGATGGTGCCAATACTGATTGTTAGGATCGATTTCCATCGCGGCTGGATTCATTCGGCTATCCATTTGGTAAGTCGTCGAAAGGACCACGTACCGAATCATGTTCTTGATCGAACGTCCGTCGGACAAGAACTTGGTCGCTAGGTGGTCCAGTAAATCCGGGTGGGTTGGCCGTTGCCCGAGCACTCCAAAGTCGTCTGTCGTTGGCACGATCCCTCGGCCCATCAGGTGATGCCAAACGCGATTGACAATCACACGTGCTGTTAACGGGTTTTCGGGTGCATTGATGCGTTCCGCCAACTGCAACCGACCGCTGCCAGCTTCGATCGGCATGGGCGCTGGACCATCTACGGCAGAAAGAAATCGTCGTGGAACCACGTGTCCTGGATTCGATGAATTACCTCGAATAAGAACATGCTCATCTTCGCTCGTTCCATCCA
>JAYVPE010000701.1:0-3218 GCA_043757575.1 Pirellula sp. | reverse complement strand
AATCCACGATGACCCCATCTGACACCCTAAAAATCTCCCAAGGAATTGTCTACGATCCGCTGCACGGCATCGATGGCGAAGTCCGAGATATCTGGATTCTCGATGGTCGAATTATCAATCCACCGACGGATCCGGCCATTCGGCCTTTGCGAACGATTGACGCTAGTGGGTTGGTTGTCATGCCGGGCGGAATCGATATGCATTGTCACATCGCGGGACCGAAGGTCAACGTGGCTCGCAAGATGAGGCCGGAAGAAAAGCGTCGGGGCGAGCAGATGCCTCGGACGAATATTACTCATAGCGGCACGATGGGTAGCGTACCAAGCACGTTTGCAACTGGCTACAAGTACGCTGCTATGGGATATACGACAGCGTTCGATGCGGCTGTTCCACCGCTTGGAGCTCGCCATGCTCACGAAGAATTCGAGGACACCCCCTGTATCGACAAGGGCTTCTATGTGCTCATGGGCAACAACCACTACGTGATGCAATCCCTAATGAAAAATGAGCCTCAGAAATTAAAGGCGTTCATTGCATGGTTGCTCACGTCTACTAAAGGTTTTGCACCTAAGCTGGTCAACCCCGGCGGCGTGGAAGTCTGGAAGTCAAAGCAGGCAGGCAACGTCAGCGGCCTGGATACGCTCGTTGATCATTTCGACATAACACCACGCCAGATCATTCAGGGGGTCGCGAGGGCAGCCAATGAACTTGCTCTGCCGCATCCGGTCCATATTCATTGCAACAATCTCGGCATGCCAGGGAACTGGGAAACAACACTTGAGACCATGCGAGCTCTCGAGGGCCATCGCGGTCATATTACGCACATCCAGTTTCATAGCTATGGCGGTGGGGCTGGTGACGAAAACACGTTCAACAGCAAAGTGATTCCACTGGCGGAGTACGTCAACGCGAATCCTAATATAACGGTCGATGTCGGTCAGGTACTGTTTGGCGAAACGACGAGCATGACTGGTGACGGCCCATTAGGGTATTTTCTATCGAAGGTGTATGGTGGCAAGTGGTTCAGCAGTGACACGGAAATGGAATCGGGCTGCGGAATCACGCCTATCAAGTATCGCAACAAATCGCTGGTGCATTCATTGCAGTGGGCAATTGGTTTGGAGTGGTATTTACTGGTGAAGGATCCGTGGCGTGTCGTCATGAGCACCGATCATCCCAACGGTGGCTCGTTCCTGGCGTACCCTCAGATTATTCGTTTCCTGATGGATCGAACTTATCGAAGAGATATTTTAAAGACATGCCCGCTGGAAATTCTTCAGAGGTCGTCTCTATGGGATATTGATCGCGAATATACGCTCAGCGAAATTGCGATCATTACCCGTGCCGGTCCAGCGAAGATCCTGGGTTTAAAAAACAAGGGTCATCTTGGGGTGGGTGCCGATGCGGATATCACGATCTATACTCCCCATGAGAACAAACAGATCATGTTCGAAATGCCTCGAGTGGTGATCAAGTCAGGGCGTATCATTGTGGAGCAGGGAGAAATTCGCGAGACGCTGATCGGAAAGACGATGCATGTCCAGCCGAACTACGATCACGATGTCGAGGCGGACATTCAGGAATGGTTTGAAAAGTACTATTCCATCCGCTGGAGAAACTACCCTGTGGATTTGAGCTACCTGCATGAATCGTGTGTGGTTCCTACCCTATGAATCAGACTACTCCACTGCACCTTCACAGTGTCGAGATTATCGACACGTTTGCGGAAGCTTTTCCGATCAAGGCGGCTCGACTAATAATTACGGCCGACAGCAATCGCTGGGCGACCACGGCCGCAACGGTCATGTGCGGCAACGCCACCAGCGTCATTGCGTGCGATGTGGAAGCCGCTATCGAACGCACTGTTGCCGCCGACGAAACGCCTGATGGTCGACCTGGTGTTTCTGTGCTCGTATTTGGCTTTAGTATCGACGCATTGGGCAAGGCATTGCAGAATCGAGTCGGCCAATGCATTCTTACCAGTCCGACGTCGGCGTGTTACAACGGGTTAAGCGATTGCCCTAAGGAAAAGCAGATCCGCATCGGCGGAGCCATTCGCTACTTCGGCGATGGCTTTCAAGTTGCCAAGAAATTCGAAGACCGTCGCTATTGGCGAATTCCGACGATGGACGGTGAGTTTGTTTGTGAAGATTACTTTGGAACAGTGACGGGAGTCGCGGGCGGAAACCTCATCATCTGTGGGACGAATTCTGCCTCGGCCTTGACCGCGGCTGAAGCGGCGGTTGAAGCAATCGGAACCGTCAAGGACGTTGCCCTGCCGTTTCCAGGAGGCATCGTGCGTTCTGGAAGCAAAGTCGGATCGCGATATCCCAAACTGAAAGCCAGTACGAACGATGCGTACTGCCCAAAGCTTCGGGGGCTGACGAAAACCGAACTGCCGACGAATTGCCATGCAGTCTATGAGATCGTGATTGACGGACTTTCGTTCGAAGCCGTTCAATCCGCCATGAAGCTCGGTCTGCATGCGGCCGCAGCATCACCCAATATTCTACGCATCACTGCAGGCAATTATGGTGGCAAGCTCGGTAAGCACCATCTTCATCTGCGAGATTTGCTGTAGACAAAATCTTGAGGGGTAAGCTGACTTTATGTCCGATCAGGAACAGTTCCTTGATGTAATCGACCGCGATGAAGCAGAGTTGCGATTTCGTTCCGCGTTGAATCTGCGTCCGTTGGGCATTGAAAGAATTTTTGTTCGCGATTCTTTAGGCCGAGTACTGGCTGCGAATGTAATGGCACAAGTGGACGTGCCAGCCTTTGATCGCTCCAACGTCGATGGTTATGCGGTGAAAGCAACCGACACTCTCGGCGCGAGCGAAATGGTTCCGAAAACGATTGCGCTGTTGCTTGAAACTTTGGAAGCTGGAACGGTACCGACAATGGAGATCCAACTAGGACAAGCCGTTGTGATCGCTACCGGCGGTATGTTGCCTCGCGGTTCGGACGCAGTTCTGATGGTCGAGGACGCAGATGAACATGGTGGACGCGTATTCGTGCGCCGGGCCGTCACGCCAGGTTTTGGAATCGCGTTTGCTGGAACCGATATCGCACTCGGAGAAACCGTGCTTCGAGCAGGGACCGTCCTAACAAGCCGCGAAACAGGGGTTCTGGCCGCACTCGGTGAAGAGTTCGTCGACGTTTGTCGCCAGCCTCGTGTAACAATCATCTCGACCGGCAACGAGATCATCGCTCCGGGG
>JAYVPE010000700.1:0-3218 GCA_043757575.1 Pirellula sp. | reverse complement strand
GAGCCGGTGCTTTTTCGCCATGAAATACAACCATGATCGGTACTTTGTGCAACTTTCGAACCGCAAATTCGTGCCTCTTAAGTAGCACGGAGCGACCGCAGAGCGGTCGTCCACACTAAAAACACTTGGATGTTACGAAAGCGTAGGTCAAAATGGCATTGATAGCTAAGTTTCTAGAGAAAGGTGCGGTAACATTGTTTGGACCCAATCGTCACAACCAGAAAATTCGGCCTAGGTAGTTTTAGGGGGAGTTGCTATTGTTTCTGGCGATAGCCCACGGATGGGCAAGTCCAAATTCAGCAATTTCACGGATGATGAAAATGATTAATCAGGGGACGCGGTTCTACAAACATTCCAAGCTTGGTTTCATTGCAAGCGCTGCATGGATGATCGGCTATTGCTCGTGGGCGATGGGTCAACAGGGGGTCGCACCACCCGCAAATGGGTACGGCAATCGAACTGCCCCACCAACGAATCAGCAGCCCACTGGGCCTCAAGTGGGCGGCAATCCCGCCGGTCGAGCCAACCCAGGCCCAGGATTCGGCGCTCCAGTGAATCCCGCCTTGAATCCGGCGCTCAATTCCGCTTTGAATCAACGTGCTGTTTCCAATCAACTTCCAGGTGCCGGTAGTGGAAACGAAGTTGTTACCAAGGATCCCTATGCGGCTAAGCCATTGACCCCACAAGAGCAAGCACACCTGGATCAGGTACTTAACTTCTGGGAAAAATCGACGGCGGATATCGAACGCTATTCGTGTAAATTCCTTCGATGGCAATACAACTCTTCCGAAAACTTTGTCGGTGAGTTGGCAAAAAAAACGGCTAAAGACATTCGAACCGTTTACGTTTCTGTGGCGTCGGGCGAGTTAAAATACATGTCGCCTGACAAAGGCATGTTCAAGATCGGCAGACTCCTCAAGCTATCCGGTCAGCTCGACGCCAATAACCAGCCAGAGTACAAAGACTTTGCAAACGTGTTTGGCGAATGGTGGTTGTGCGATGGCGAAAAGGTTTATGAATATGACCGCAGTGGTAAAAAGTGCACGCGATTCACCATGCCATCCGAATTGAAGGGTGCCGGAATCCTGGAATCGCCAATGCCCTTTATGTTTGGGGTCAAAGCTGAGAAGGTCAAGGCGCGTTATTGGGTTCGATCATTACCTCCACCCAACGACCAACAAGGCAAGCCACGCGATGATGTTTTCGTGATCGAAGCACACCCAAAATTTCAATCGGACGCAGTCAATTACGACCATGTCCAGATTTATCTCGATCGACAAATGTTTTTGCCAATGATGCTCGTCAAGTACAACACAGAACACGTCGATCAAACAGACAAAGTGTTGAATGACAATCGAGAGGTATTTGAGTTTAGTGATCGCGTCAAGAATACCACGCTACTTCAGAAGATCAACGACACCCTCTTTCGCAAAGAGTTCATTCCTTTCGACGTCCCCAAGGACTGGACGGTCGAAGACAAAGTGTTCGACCCACCTGCAACGGAGAATATCCGGGCTGCCAACAATCCTGCGGCACCACAGCCGAACAATGCACCGATCATTCGAAAGTAATAATCATTGGGAATGAAGTTCGAGCGTTTGACACCATTGGCTTTCGTCGTCTTGTGCGCAGGCTTGGCATTTCAGCCAGGCTGTGCATCCTGGCTTCCGTCAGGTGAAGAGCCTGCAGCGGCGACACCAAAGCATGCCTTTGGGAATGCAGTAACGTCCAACGATGTCGCAGGAGTTGAAACGATTCTAGTGCGGCTGAATCCGTTGCAAGCAATTCGGCTCCCTGAGCTTTGGGGGCAGATCGATGAGCAGGCCGTGAAGCCGGAATTGCGAATCGCAATGGACAAAAACGGAATGCGCGCCGGTAAAATCTCTGGCAGCACGCCGCCGCTCCTCGATGAGTGGGTCCGACAAACCGTCCAACGCGTCGGAGAAGATCCTCTGGAACAAGTAGGTTTTGCCGCTGATGTCTCTTCTTACTCGCAACTGTGGCGTTGTCGAGCTAATGTTCGCAAGGAACTTTCAATTCGCAATTTTTCCATTGGGCCAACCTGTGTCAATTACCACGGCATTTCCTCACAAGGGCACATATACGATGCTCCACACTTCATCTATTCTATTCGAGCGACTCCTCACGGCGACACATCTGCGACCATCCGCTTGACCCCCGAACTGCAACACGGAGAAATGATAAAGAAAATGGTCGCAAGGGAATCGGCCGTGCGGACGGATATACGCCGCGAATCGGTTAGCTTTGAACAGCTCTCGATCGAATTGCGGATTCAACAAGGGGATTGTATCGTGATTGGACCAACGACCGATTCACGCGGCTTGGGCGAACACTACTTCCACTCTAAAACTCAGACTGGTGAAATACAACCAGTGTTACTACTGGTTCGATTGAGTGAAGCCAATACAGATGACGCTTTTGCAATTCCGCAAGTGACGCAAGCACAGCAACCCTCATCCTTTCGCTAAAGGCAGGCGATCGATGAACAGCGAGTGGATCGAGTGTGTTCGATGGTGCCATTGGGCCGAAGACCAAGCGTCGATCGATGCATTGATCGCAACTTTGGCAGATCTCTGCCTACGGTCCAGTTACTCCTCACCGATTCTGACCAAATCGCGAGACGATTTCGGCATCCGCACTGCTGGATACTTAGTTATGTACCCAGGTGCACTCGCCTCCATCGGTCATTTGCGATCTGATTCTACTGATTCTATGTCGTTGGTCGAAATAGCGAGGGAACTCTTTCAGGCGGCATTCGATCAGGGAGCCGAAATCGTTCAAGCCATTTCTCCCTTGGTTGCATCTCGACTTCCAAACGATTTGGATTTAGAGTTTGTTTCTCCCGACCCCCAACGCGATCTTGTCTTAGGCTCTGCAGGTATGGTCCCAGTCGCGAAACTGGTACAAATGGAGTGCTTTGGAATTCAAACCATTCCGCGACCAGCCGTTACTTCTTTTGGGCTGGATTGCAGAGATCTTGACTTCATTCTGCATCATAAAATCCTGCCAAACCAGTGGAGCCAATTAGTCGAAAGAACTTATATTGAAACTCGCGATGTGCCAGAATTGAATGGTCTGCGCGGTATTGAAAGTACTTTGGTCGGCTATTCTTCCACGATTAAGGGTGTCCCAGAAACATGGTGGATTGTGCAATGTAAGGGTGTCCATATTGGCTGCTTGCTTCTGACGCCGACTGC
>JAYVPE010000699.1:0-3227 GCA_043757575.1 Pirellula sp. | reverse complement strand
CATTCGACTCTGCTAGTTTTGCAATCAGCTCTTTCGAGTTGGCGAAATGAAGGCTTTGGGCTAATGTCGAATCGTTGGCCCGTTCGCATTCGCATGCTGTTGTCGCTTCGGGGCGGCCAAAAACGGTTAGGAAATAGGAGCGAAAGGATGAGTCAGGAAGTGATTCAGCGCGCGTGCGATCCGGCATAGAATCGAATGAAGTCGCCGTCAGCGTGACTTGATCGACTGCGTCCAGTATTTGCTCTGCGGAGAGTCTCCGTGGATAGTTTCTTGAATAGCATTTGCGATCGCGAAGATTTTCGCCATTAGATTCACTGTCCAATTGATAGACACGCGAATTGCAAATGACGCGTATCAGCCCTTTCACGTCATATCCTGATTCAATCAACTGATTCGCCAAAACATCGAGAAGCTTTGAATTAGATGGAGGGTTAGTCACACGCATATCGTCTTCAGGCTCCACCAGGCCGCGGCCAAACAAATGCTTCCAATATCGGTTTGCAATCGATTTAGCAAAGAACGGGTTTTTTCCATCAACCATCCAATCAACAAGGAACTCGCGAGGATCTCGCATGTCAGTATCTTCTCGCGATGAACCGTCCAATCCTGCTGGTTTAAGCGATTCACCTGTCTTTGGATGCGAAAAACGCGCCTGCCCTAATGCCGCAAATACGATGGATTCATCAGGTGATTGGCCAGGCTTCGTTCGAACTTGCGAGAAAAACGCCGCCATTTGAAAATAGTCTTTCTGGGCCCATTTTTCGAAGGGATGGTGATGGCAGCGAGCGCATTGAATGCGTTGTCCCAAAAAAAGTTGAGCTGTGTCCTCAAGTCTGCTAAAAGTGTCGGACACTTGACGATACCAAACCACAGGAGGATGAACATCCATTGATCCTGACGCCGCGACAATGTCGCGCACGAACTGGTCGAACGGTCGATTCGATGCGATCTGGTCTCGAATCCATCGATGGAATGCGAATGTGCCAGCTTTTTGGCCTGGAGTTTCCCTGCGATTGCGAAGGATCAACATCCATTTGTTTGCAAAGTGATCTGCATAGTCGTCGCTTACCAACAACCGTTCGATTAACCGCTCTCGTTTGTTTGCGGATTGATCGTGGCTAAAGGTATCCACTTCCACAAGCGTCGGTAGCCTCCCAGCAAGATCAAGCGTAGACCGGCGCAAAAAAGTCGGGTCATCGCAAAGGCGTGAGATCGGGATATTAAGAGAACGCAATTGTGCAATCACGGCACCATCGATAGCGTTGGTCGGTTCGGGCCATTCATTCACACCCTCAACTATCGGAACGCTCGCTCGAAAAACTGCCACCTGGCCTTGAAAACGGGCCATGACGGCCACTTCTCCTGCTAGCGACTTTATCGAAACTAAGCCTCGTTTGTCGACTTCTGCCATATCGGCATCGTTACTCTCAAATTGAACGGCTGGTGTAACGTCTTCTACCGTCCCATCCGAGTAACCAGCGGCGACCGACACTTGCTGCTCTTGCTTGGGGAGCATTCGCCGATGTTCGGGAGTAACCGTGAGAGACACTACGCGGCGATCATCTGGTTTGCCAGGTTTCATTCCTTGCGAAATCCACCTGCGCAGTACGCGATACTCCTGGGAATCGAGTTCAAGTCGTTGGCCACCACCGTGGGGAACGGCATTGATCGATTTAGTCAGCAACAGACTAGAGTCCGGCATGGCGGTCGAAAGCCGCCTACCACGCGATTCCTTTACTAGGTGTTCGAAATCTTCGCTCGGTTCGAATCCAAGCAGCGAAAGCTTAAAGCCATTTTGTCCGGCTGCTTTTCCATGGCAACCGCCGCCATTGCAACCCAGCTTGGTAAAAATCGGAACGACTTGGTTGGGGAAATTCACTTCAGGATTGTCATCCCAATTGGTTACTTCCACTTGGAGCAAGGCTGGATCAACACCCTCAAGGCTCGCAGATAAAGTAGTTGAACCATTCTTTAACGGTGCAATCTGGCCAAAGCGATCGATCGAAGCGATACCCTCTGGCTCGAAACGGTACGATGCACTTCGTGTCAAATCGATGTCGAGGCCGGTTGAATCCGTGCCCGTAATAAGATACTGATGACGAGCATCACTTCCACGAAAAACAACTTTGGGGATCTCTTCCTTTTCCAGTTTTCCTAGGACGGATGGTCCGCAATCTATGCGTATAGACCGAATGTTTTTGGGGAGCAAGTCATTGGCCGTCACATGTGATATGCAGACTAACCAAACAGAGAGCCAAACCAAATTTGCGATAGCGAGGCTCCTGCTGAGCCGGATGGTTTTCATCGGGATGATCTCAAATCAGTTCGGTCACGGGTGCAAAGTCAACCAAGAATTGCGGTCGACCAGTTGAGTCGGCAATTGTCGTATTCGTAACATCAATACCCAAGTTGTGGTAAAGAGTTGCGATCACTTCTTGAACGTGAACTGGCCTCAGCGTTGCGTATTCACCTAAACGATTAGTAGCCCCAATTGCCTGCCCTCCCCGGATACCACCACCAGCTAGATAAGCGCAACTAACTTGTGACCAATGGTCCCTACCGGCGTCCTTATTAATTTTCGGAGTACGTCCAAACTCACCCCAAACGACGATGCTAACATCGTCCAGCATTCCTCGCATTTCTAAGTCTTCGATCAGCGCGCTCAAGCATTGATCAAGCTTTCCTCCGTGGTCGCGAACCAAATCAAAATTCTTTCCATGACTATCCCATCGACCGAAGCTTAGGCTGACAACTCGAACGCCAGCTTCGATAAGTCGTCTAGCGATCAGAAGATGATCGTTGCGCGTCGCGCAACCATCGTACTGATATTTGTAAGGTTTGCCGTCGCCGTACCTAGCGACTACATTTGGATCCTCCTTCGACAGGTCCAGCGCATCCACCAACTTGCTACTTGTGAGAACATCTAAAGCGCGCTGGCCAAATGTATCCATCCCTTCCATAACTCCTGTCGTATCGATGTCGCGTCGCAACGTATCTAAACTTGTGAGGAGCTGCTTTCGGTTTTGAAGCCGTTCAAGAGAAACGCCATTGAGCTTCATGTTTTCAATGCCAGGCCCATCCGGCTTGAACGCTGAATGGGCAGCACCTAGAAATCCAGCGGCACCACAATCAGACCATTGGACATGGCTCGATCGCTCAGCAAGTCCGACGAACGGCGGAACGGATGGATCCACTGCCCCCTTAAGTTTGGAAAGTGCTGCACCAAT
>JAYVPE010000698.1:0-12083 GCA_043757575.1 Pirellula sp. | reverse complement strand
TTCATAACCCGACGCGTGAGCGAGGGACCGGCAATAAAATCCCTCGCTAACGCGTCGGGTTACGAAAAGCAGTCTGGTTTCGAACTGTATCTCGCAAGTTGCACCGCCGCAAAACTTTACAACATAATCTCGATTGCCCATGAATAATCCGGGTTAGCGAGGAAGCCTATTGCCACGCGACTAGGTTCTCAAAATCCTGCCTTTGGTCAGGCCCCGAAGAAAAAAGCGTGCCAAACCGGATGATTAACCCTTGCAGGGTTTGGCACTGCATCGCTACACTATGGGGCTTCCCGGTAGGAAAACCGCGGTTTATCGACGATTACTCGACGAAATTCCCCGCGAAACAATTGGCTTAAAGTCCAGGTAGATAAAGGTTTAGGAGTAGGCAAGTATGCCGCGTCTTCTCGGTGTTGATATTCCGAATGACAAGCAAGTCATTTATTCGCTTCAGTATCTTTATGGCGTTGGTGCCGTTATTGCTAGGGAAGCGTGCGTAAAAACCAAGATTAATCCGACCAAACAGGCTCGAGACCTGGATGAAGACGAATTGAGCCGTTTGTCGACATTGCTCGAACGAGATTACACCGTCGAAGGTCCACTTCGTCGTCAAATCGGTCAGAGCATTCATCGACTGCGGGAAATTAAGTGTTACCGTGGAGTTCGGCATAAGCAGAGCTTGCCGGTTCGCGGTCAACGCACACGCACCAACGCCCGTACCCGCAAGGGGCCACGGAAGACGGTTGCAGGCAAGAAGGGCGTTAAGGACTTGCGATAGTTTTTCGCAGGCCGACGTTTGTATCCCGCAACCTGTCCATGGGTTGCGGTTCGTTCGCATGGCGAACCACCCTATTCGTAATATTAAGTAACATCCGCATTTCGATTTGAAGGAACGGTCCCACTGTGGCCAAGACAGCAGCAAATACCAGTGCTTCGGTTCAAAACAAGCGACGCAAGGTTCGACGAAATGTCACCTCTGCTGTCGCTCACGTAAAGGCAACGTTCAACAATACGACGGTTACAATTACAGACATGAAGGGTGATACTTTATGCTGGGCAAGCGCAGGAACTACCGGTTTCAAAGGGTCTCGCAAGAGTACCCCTTTCGCAGGCCAGCTCGCCGCTCAACAGGCTGCTGAAAAAGCAGCCAAATTTGGCGTTAAGGAAATCGAAGTCCGTGTCAAGGGACCCGGGTCAGGTCGTGAATCTGCTATTACGGCTCTTCAAGCAGCAGGGATCACCGTCAAATTAATAGAGGACATCACACCGATTCCGCACAACGGTTGCCGACCTCGCAAGCGTCGTCGCGTTTAGTTGTATTGAGTCCGAATAATTCATCACGAGTCAGTTTTAGTTGTTATTGGAGTACTTAGGCAATGCATATTCGTTGGCGTGGATTAGAACTACCGAGTCAAGTGAGTATCGATCGTTCGACGCTTTCGTCGACTTACGGAAAGTTCACGACAGAGCCTTTCGAACGCGGTTTCGGAGCGACGATAGGCAATAGCTTGCGTCGTGTTCTCCTTTCCAGTTTGGAAGGCAGTGCCGTAACACAAATTAAAATTCGCGGTGCCCAGCACGAATTCTCCTCAATTCAAGGTGTTCTTGAAGATGTTACGGAGATCGTTCTGAACGTCAAAAGCTTGGTGGTCAAGAACCACAGCGACAACACCCGCGTTTTGACTGTGACACGAGACAAGGCTGGACCGATCACCGGTGCCGACGTCCAAACAGACTCGGACGTAGAGATCATCAACAAGGATCACGTGCTCGCAACCTTGACCGCAGACGTTCCATTTATGA
This sequence comes from Pirellula sp., assembly GCA_043757575.1. Taxonomy (GTDB): domain Bacteria; phylum Planctomycetota; class Planctomycetia; order Pirellulales; family Pirellulaceae; genus JBKCUI01. The sequence continues at coordinate 10,283 of JAYVPE010000698.1, read as the reverse complement.
TGGAAATGGTTGTCGAAAACGGTCGCAGCTACGTTCCAGCAACCGAACATAGCTCAGGCGATCACGAAATCGGAATTATTCCTGTCGACGCTGTCTACAGTCCCGTCGTTCGCGTTCGCTACTTCGTCGAAGAGACACGCGTTGGACAAAAGACAAACTACGATCGATTGATTATCGAATTGTGGACCGATGGATCTGTTCATCCTGAAATGGCTCTGGTCGAAGGTGCAAAGATTCTTCGAAAGCACCTTAACCCATTTGTTCAGTCTAGCGAATTGGGCAAACAAGTCCACGCGGTCGCTCGAGGCGGGCCTGGCAGTGCAGAAGCTCAACTCGAAGCCAAACTAAATACGACCGTCGCCGAATTAAAGCTTTCGGTGCGTGCGAACAATTGCTTGGAAGCTGAGGGGATTCGTCAAGTCCGCGATCTTGTGCAGCGAACGGAAGATCAGTTGCTCGAAGTCCGAAACTTTGGGGAAACGACGCTGACCGAAGTTCGTGAAAAGCTTGGTAACATGGGGTTGCATCTTGGGATGCGCGTTCCATCGTTGCGTTAATTCGATTGCCAGCCGCGGGTTGGTTATCTCTAAACCTATTAATTTGCTAAATTGTTTTGGATATCTGTCATGAGACACCGTAGAAAAGGTCGTGTTCTAGGACGCAATTCGTCGCACCGCAAGGCACTATTTGCCAACATGGTTTCCGCCATTTTCCTGACCGAAAGGGAGACAACGGAATTGGAGCCAAACGCCCCCAAAGTGCCAGGCCGAATCATCACAACTCTTGAAAAGGCGAAGGAAATTCGCCCCATGGTTGAGAAGTGTATTACGATCGCTATGAAGGGTCTGGCTGGCGAAGCTGGAGCTGTAGAATTTGCAACCAAAGCCGAACGTGGGTCCGAAGAATGGAAGGCTTGGCGCAAAAGTGATACCTGGCGTAAATGGGCTGACGCTCGCTCGCCCGGTATTACTGCACGACGCCGCGTCTATGCTATGATTCGTGACAAGCAAGCGGTGGATGTTCTGTTCAACCGTATCGCGCCAAGGTTTACGACTCGCCCAGGTGGTTATACTCGAATCATGCGACTGTCCAAGCCTCGATTGGGTGATAATGGAACGCGAGCGATTCTCGAATTCGTCGGCAAAAACGATCGGGTTACTAAGAAGGCCACGAAGCCATCTTTCGAAGTAGCTGCAACTTAATCGCACCAGCGGATTTTGGGCACGAGACATTTTGAACAAATTGTAAGGGTGAGCCAATGCTCATCCTTTTTTCGCGCCGACATTCGTTGGTGCGACTCCCACAGGATTATAAACTTTCTTCACGGCTAAGTCCGTTCTGAAATCTGCGGTCATCTGCGGACAAATAACGCAGCTCATTTTCTTCCGCAGATTGCACAGATTTTCGCAGAGTAAGAGCAATGCCGCCGTTAAAGATAACGATTGAAAATATTCTCTAGCATTTCTTGCCGACCGCTTTCATTCGGTGCAGCATCGCCCTTTTCGAGCATGTACTTTTCTAAGCTTTCGAAAGTCGTCTTGCCAGCTTCGATTTGGGCGCCGATACCGCTATCCCAGCTTTTGTAGCGATTCGATACGAACTGGCCGATGACCCCGTCCTTGCGAATATCGGCAGCAATTCGGAGTCCTCTAGCAAAGGCATCCATTCCGCCGACGTGTGCGTAGAATAAGTCGACTGGCTCAAAGCTTTCACGTCGTACCTTGGCATCGAAATTGACTCCACCGGTCGTCAGTCCGCCGTGCTTTAGAATGGCCAACATACATTGAGCGGTCAAATAATAGTCTGTAGGGAATTGATCCGTATCCCAACCCAGGAGTAAATCGCCTGTGTTCGCATCGATCGAACCAAGCGCTCCTTGCATGCCAGCATAATCAAGCTCGTGCATCATGGTGTGCCCGGCAAGCGTTGCGTGATTGGTCTCAATATTCAGTTTAAAATAGGGCATCAGGTCATAGCTTCGCAGGAAATTCAGGCAAGCTGCCGCATCGCTATCGTATTGATGTTTTGTCGGTTCTTTCGGTTTAGGTTCGATTAAAAACGGTCCTTTGAAACCGATCTTTTTGGCGTAGTCGACGGCCAAGTGAAGGAATCTAGCGAGGTTGTCCAATTCGCGTTTCATGTCGGTATTGTAAAGGCACTGATATCCTTCTCGACCGCCCCAAAAAACGTAATTTTCACCACCTAGTTCCTTCGTCACTTCAAGGCATTTTTTGACTTGAGCAGCGGCGAAAGCAAAGACATCAGCATTGCATGTGGTAGCCGCGCCATGCATAAATCGCGGGTGGCTGAACATATTAGCAGTTCCCCATAACAATTTGATCCCGGTCTTATCCTGATGATCCTTTAGGGACTTTGCGACGCGGTCAAAATTAGCATTGGTCTGGCGCAACGAACCGCCTTCCGGGGACACGTCACGGTCGTGGAACGCATAGAACGGGGCGTCCAGTTTTTCAAATATCTCGAATGCGACTTCCACACGTTTTAGTGCGTTTTCGACCGAGTCGGAGCCATCATCCCAAGGTCGAATAGCGGTACCAGGTCCGAATGGGTCTGAACCCGTACCACGCATTGTGTGCCAATAAACGATGCTGAATCGCAAATGATCCTTCATCGTCTTCCCCTCGACCACTTCCGAGGGGTTATACCACCGAAATGCCAATGGATTTCTACTTTTCGGTCCTTCGTATTGGATCTTGCTGATGTCGGGAAAATAACTCATGCCTAATATTGCCTTGGAATTATGTGTGAGGAGCCTAGGGGTGCTCAGACAGTTTAGCAATAAGGTTCCGGGGTCGGGAGGGTACGCAGCAAGTGAAACCGAATGGAAGCTGCAAAAATACTTCACATCCCGTGCACTCCTCCCCCTTCAAACCGCCACATCGGTAGAGTTGTGAAAAGCTGCCGGTTAGGAAATCAACAGGGATGGGTTTAAGGTGGAAAAATGGGAAAACCTTTATTCTTAATGGGCAATAGATATGCTTTGAAAGAAATTTCAGTACACTAAGACAGAGTTTGCGGATTGCGAATTGTTAGTTGCAAAAGCAAGCCTTGTTCGTTTTTAGGTTCGTGGAATCGAAAACTCCCCCCAAGGTCGTGACAAAAGTGGAGCCTTTGAGGAACAGTTTGGCATGACGCAGATCACATCTGACCGAATATTCGAACTCATCGAGAAAAGCCGACTTGTTGAGCCGGCTATCCTTTACGCGCAGCTTGAATTGATAAAAGCGCGAAACAACGGCGATATGCCCGAAGACCCGGTAGCCGTCTGCAAGGAACTGGAAGAAGCCGGGCTGGTTACGCGTTGGCAGTGCGAGAAGATTCTGCAAGGTAAGTACAAAGGCTTCTTCCTGGGCAACCATAAACTCTTGGGACACCTTGGATCGGGCGGGATGAGCAGTGTCTACCTTGCCGAACATCTAGTGATGAAACACAAGCGAGCCATTAAGGTGCTTCCGAAATCGAAGCTTGGCAACAATAGCTACCTTGAACGATTTCAGCGCGAGGCCAAAGCCATCGCTTCTTTGAATCACCCGAACATCGTTCATGCGTTCGATATCGACAACGAAAAAGATACGCACTACATCGTAATGGAATATGTCGACGGCGCAGACTTGCAAACCTTGGTGCGCAAGCATGGGCCCCTGCCATTTGCTGTTGCAGCCGACTACATCGCACAATCCGCCCGCGGGCTCCACCATGCGCACGAGGCGGGCCTTATCCATCGCGATGTTAAGCCAGCCAATATCCTTGTCAATAAGAAGGGGGTCGTAAAAGTTCTCGATCTCGGTTTGGCTTTGTTCGCCGAAGAAACTGATGCTTCGCTCACAATGGAGTACAACGACAAGGTGCTCGGAACAGCCGACTATTTGCCGCCAGAACAAGCGATCAATAGCCACAATATCGACAGCCGCGCCGACATGTACGGTTTGGGATGCACACTCTACTTTTTGTTAACTGGGCACGCCCCTTTTCCTGAGGGCAGTATTCCAAGCCGAATTATCCGGCATCAGAATTCCATGCCCCCTGATATCCGAAAGGACAGATTCGATTGTCCTGGCCAACTGGATGGCGTTTGCGTCAAGATGATGCAGAAAGATCCCAAATTTCGATACGCTACCTGTTTGCAAGTGGCGGAAATTTTGGAGGCGTGGTTGGTCAAATATCGTCAAGAGACCCAGGACGATCCAGACAAACTGAGAAACAATAATTTATCTGTTTCCGACTTGCTCGCCTCGGGAACTAAGAAATCGAATCAAGATGTCGATACGGTGACAAATGGAGTCAACAGCACCAAGGTGGCCCAGGGTAGTTCCGTTGTCATTTTGTCCACATCGGATAGCGGCGTTTTGAGGGCAATTATTAAAAGCGGTTCGTCGGCAATCGACAGCAAAATCGATCTTGTGCACGATACGAATGCACCCAATGCCAAGAAATCAAAAAGCCAAGCCATTGCCAAGGCCACGTCGTCGATTTCTGACCCGCAGAAAAGCAACAACGGCGGCTCGTCTCCACTCCTAAAACCTTTTGAAAAACCACCTGCGACAAAGCAACCAACTGCGAACATGCAGCCAACGGTGACCAAACAGCCAACTGGGACCAAACAGCCCATTACGACTAACCAACCAACTCGGTCTACCCAAATACCTCAAGCCAATTCTACCAAAACAGATCCGAATTCAAACGTTTCCCTTTTGATCGGTGTTGGAGTTGTGACCTTGGTTTTGTTCGTAGTCATCTTATTTGCCGTATTTGCAATTCGATAAATCGGGTGGGGATTACCTGTTCCCGTTTCGCACATTTCTATCAAGATGCGATTGAAACTTATGCTACAAATTGCCATTCGACTCTGCTGCGGACTCGCACTTTTACTATCACACGTTTGTCAGAACCAGGCAATATCTCAAAACCCAACTGCTATCTCCAACTCCGTAGACCTTGCGCCAATTAAGGAATCGGTCAAGAAAGCGAGCAAGCTTCTGAAGGAAGGAAAAGTAGTGGAATGTGTTGATGTCGTAGAGCAGTCGACGAAATGGATCCAAGAGCTAATTCAAAACGCCTCCGTAAAAGAGCTTGTTGAAATCAAAAAAATCCATGGGGAGCTTGCGAAAGCACACCAAATCCTAAGCGTCGAGGGAGCAGAACTCATCGATTTGCCGACGTGGGATGCGTTGCTCAAAGAAAAGAAATTGAACCGCCCAAAAAAGGAAGACGAGAGAAAGCCATTACCGCAGCCAACCCGTCAGGCGGCAATTAGTTTTTCGAAAGACATTGCGCCGTGGATGGTCGAACAGTGCTCGCGTTGCCATATCAACGCTGAACGTGGCGGTTTTTCGCTCGCCACCTACACTGCCTTAATGAAAGGTTCGAAAGGGGGAGTGGTTTTGTTCCCAGGAGATCCTGTTGGTAGTCGCTTAGTGGAAACTATTGAAACGGGCGACATGCCTCGGAGTGGTAAAAAAGTGACTGCTGAGAACATTGCCAAACTAAAGCAGTGGATCAAGGAAGGCGCGAAGTTCGATGGCCCCTCATCCAGTGCTCCCATCGCATCCTTGGCAGGCAGCAAACCAGCAGATGCTAGCAAACCAACTAAAGCCGAACCAGTCAAGATAAACGCACCGACTGGAAAAGAAACCGTAAGCTTTGCTCGCGACATTGCACCCATCTTAATTGCAAACTGCAATGGATGCCATTACGCAGCCACACGCGTTAGCGGAGGATTGCAGTTCAACATGTTTTCGCAAATCGTAAAAGGGGGTGATACCGGTCCAATTGTTTCGCCAGGCAAGCCGGATGAGAGTCTCATCGTTCGAAAACTTCGAGGTATGGAGGGGGCGAGAATGCCGATGGGGAGACCCGCATTGCCGGATTCTCAAATTCAATTAGTGGCCACTTGGATAAAAGAAGGTGCAACGTTCGACGGCCAAAACAAAGATGCTAGACTCGATCAAGTCGTGGGCAAAGCGTTCGCGGACAAAGCAAGCCATACCGAACTGATGGCCAAGCGTATCGAGAGAGCTCGCGACAAGTGGAAAATAGCATCGCCAAAAAGCGAGGCCGACGAAGCAATTGACGAGCAATTTCATGTCATCGGCAATATCGGTGCGGAAAATGCCAAGGTTTTACTAGCCCAGGCAAACACAGCAGCAAACCAGGTCCGGAAAATGTTCAAAGTTGCTGGAAAAGAGTCCTTGATCAAGGGTGGAATTACGATCTTCGCTTTGAAGCAACGTTATGACTACAGCGAATTCGGAAAGATGATTGAGAGTCGAGCATTGCCGGCAGAATGGTCAAGCCATTGGCGCAGTGAAGTTCTTGACAGCTATGTTGCGATCGTTTACGACAAAGCGGAAAACAAGATAAACGAAACCTCACTTTTGCAACAGCTTGCGAGTCTATGGATGAGTTCCCACGAGGGAGTCCCGCGTTGGTTTGCGGACGGAGCTGGACGCCAAGCTTTAGCCGTCACGGTTGGGGTCAACGATGCGCGGGTTCAGCCATGGATAAAGCGATTGCCGGATTCGATGGCGCAGCTAAAGAACCTTAAATCATTATTGGATGGTTCGATGAACGATGATGCTTCGGCCACAATTGGTTTCGGCGTGATACGAACCATGTACGATGCCAAAATGAAAGCTCAGTACGATACCATCGTCCGGTCCCTGGCAAGCGGAATGAGTTTCGAACAAGCGACTTCGAAAACAATCGGATCCATGGATGCTTTCCTGCAGAGACTGCTGGGCAAAAAGTAAGTAATCGTTGCCAACCCTGAAGTTCATGTTTAGCTTGCGCAGCGACTGGCTTTGGAGTTTCTTTTAGGCGACCGGCAGGAAAAGAAATACCAATCCTAACCCGAAGCGTGAGCGAGGGAACTGCGAAAATGTCCCTCGCTCACGCTTCGGGTTGGGATGAATTCAATTGCCGCTCGCCTTACGACGATGGCAGTTGCTACGTTCCCAGTTGAACGCCTGCAGATTGCAAATCTCCGGTTAAATAGTTTGTAGCAGCCCAATGACGTCGAATGTTCATCGGAAGCCAGAAACGCCGATTATTCCTACTAAACGTGATTAAAGGAAGAACCAAGTTAACTGGAGTTACCAGCGAAACATGTGTCCGTCTGCACTGGAGTGAAGTTAATGGATCGCAACTGTGTATCAGCAGACGAAAGCATTAAATACAAAAAGCGTTTTGCTTGTTTCGCGTTGCTATTGCTTGCATTTGCAGCGATCCCGGGCTGCCGATCGAATCCTTGGTCCGCAAGCAGTCTTGGAGTTACACCCATCCGATCGGCGAATCTGCACAAATCGCCAACTTTGGTAAGTACTGATCCGCAGATCGAGTGGGGAATTCCATCCGAACAAGGCGGCATTGTTCTGGCTTCGGCGAATGTCGTTGCTGTGCCGACTGATCTGGTAGCGTTATCGAACAACTTCAACAACGAGAAGGATCGCAACGTTGACACCGAGCTTATCCCTGCGGGTGATCCCAGTCCGCCTGAAGACTCATTTAGCGCGCAAAAGCTAACTTTCGATGAGGTCATTAATACCACGCTGGTGAACGACCCAGTGCTTCGCGGGGGTTTGGAAAATATTAATCAAGCCAACGCTGATGCGTTGACAGCGTCGCTCAAACCGAATCCAGGGCTCGGTATTTCTCAGACACTAATGCCGCTAACTCGTCCTTTTACTGTGGATCGACAAGGTGGTCCACCGCAATTCGATGTCGGCATCAACTATCCAATTGACTGGTATGTATTTGGCAAGCAGGCCGCTGCAATGCAGACTGCAGCTAATGGCGTTCGCGTCTCTCAAAGTAAATACGCAGATCAAATTCGGTTGCGAGTGCTTGAAGCATCACTTGCGTTTTACGATGTGCAGGAAGCTAAGGGATTGGTCGAGGTCGCCAGACAAGACAGAGACAATCTCAAAAATATTGAAGATTTAACAGCCAAGGCTGTGGAACTTGGCGGACGTGGCAGTCTCGAATTGGATCGGATTCGGCTAGATCGATTGCGAGCGGACCAGGAATTGCGCATTGCGATAAATACACTGACAGCCGCAAAGGCTTCGTTGCGATCACTCATGGGGTTTGCTGATCGCGATCTCTCCTTTGACGTGGCGGATGCAGTTGAAGACGCATCGCTTATTGAACCGCTTCCACACGAAGAAGCTTTTGCAATCGCTGAGCAGCAGCGCCCAGATCTGCGTGCGTTACGCTGGAAAGTGGCCATGGCCAATTCAAATCGGATGTTACAATATCGCAAAGCCTTTCCCGACGTAGCTCCACAAATAGGGTACACTAAGCAATTCCAGCAGAAGGCAATTGGTTTTCCTGATGCAAATTCGTTCGGCTTTGGAATGCAGATGTCTTTGCCCATTCATAATCGAAACCAAGGAAACCGCCGACGGGCGTCTTCCGAATACGTTCAGAGTACTTTCGAATCCTTCGCCGGGAGTGTTTCTTTAAGATCGGAACTCATCCAGGCCGAGTCGGAGTTAAAGTACCTTGCCGAAAATATTGGCGTGATTCAGAAAGAGCAAATTCAAGTGGCTGAAAAAGTTCGCGGTGCGATCAATGCCGCCTATGCTGCCGGGGGGCGTCCTTTGATAGATGTGCTGGATGCTCAAAGAAGTTATCGCGAGACCTATCGCCGTTTTATTGTAACGCGTGCCGCCTATAGCCGCGCTGTAGAACGATACTCTGCGATACTCGGAAAAAGGGTCGCTCAATGACCGTTGAAAATGAAAAGCCGCGATCACTGATTCAACGATTGTTATCGATGGGCCAATTTGGAATTGCGTTAGGATTAACCGTTGCGTTTCTGGCCTATTTGCTTTTTGCGCCCTCGACGCTGGTGCGCAGCGAAGCCAAAGGAAGCAAAGCAAAAGAGCCGGCTGCCGTCCAATTGGCTGGGCCAATGATGATCCAAGTTCGTTCAGGTACTCCATTTGATAATCGTATCGAAAAGCATCAAGCTGAAATGAAGCGAATCAGCGACCCTATGCTAGTGGTCAATGGTCGCGTTGCGGCCAGTTTGCGACCTGCTTCGTCGAGTGAAAATTCACCAGGTCAGCCACGAGACATTTGGCAATTTGAGTCAATCGAAATCCTGAATGCGTTCAATGATTGGCAAAAATCGCAAGCAGATATCATTTTTGCTCAAACCCAGCTTGCACAGACTAATAGTCTCAACGAAGCCCGCTTGGACGCCCAAAATCAACGTATTTCCCGATTGGAACGGCTGGTAAATGCAGGTACAGACTCTGCCAATTCGCTTGCTTCTGAAAAAGCGACGCTCATCGAAACGAAATTACTCGGATCTAAAGAGATACACGAAGCCGCGAACGCGGTCTTAATTGCTCGTCGATCGGAAGCTGCCTCGGCGAAATTGCTTCAACAAGAGGGAATCGAACCTGCGCTACTTCGAACTGCAACCTCAGATGTTGATATCGTGACTGCGGATGTTCCCGAAGGTCGATGGCATCAAGTCCGAATCGGCCAAGCTTGCCAATGTACATTCTTGGGGGTGCCAGGTGTCAATTTTTCCGGAACCATCGATAGCATATCTCCAGTACTTTCAAAGGGTCGCCGAGCGTTACGCGTATTATTTAAGATCCATGACCCCGACGATATTTTGCGACCCGGAATGTTTTCGGAAGTCGGCTTGGGAACCGAGGAACGAGAAGCGCTCGTGATTCCAGCCGACGGGATTTTGCATATTGAGCGTTCGGATTATGTCTTGCTGGAAACCGATCCCGGCTTTTGGAAAGTAACCGAAGTAACTGTAGGTGAACCACGCAATGGCGACGTAGAAATCCTTGCGGGAATCTCAGCAAATCAGATTGTTTTGGGTAAAGGTGCTATTTTGTTTAAACCACTAGTTGTCGACGCACTTGCTGAGAGTCGTCAGACTAAGGTTGCGTTTCGAAGCCTGGATGGGGCATCGAAATGATCGCGGCGTTGATCGAACGATCGCTTGAGTATCGATGGGCGGTTATTGCAATTACGGTTGCCGTTTGCATAGCTGGTTTTCTAGCATTCCAACAGCAACCGATTGACGCTTATCCCGATATCTCCGGTCAGATGGTTCAGGTAATCACAACCTACCCAGGTCGAGCTTCAGAAGAAGTTGAACGGCAAGTTACCGTTCCGATCGAAATTGCAATGCGGACAGTACCGCGAGTTCGCGTGATTCGATCTCGAACGATTTTTGGATTGTCCGTTGTACAGATTGCATTTGAGGAAGGGGTGGATGGTTATTGGGC